>JAILRK010000231.1 GCA_024698225.1 Oscillospiraceae bacterium
TCCAAGCGCGACAATCAGGGCGGCGGCGACTATGCCGCGCCGTCCTATGGCGGCAACCAGTCCTATTCCTCTCCCGCCCAGAGCTATACCGCCCCTGCCGGCGGCGGCTTTGCGGAGATTGAGGAGGACGGCGAGCTGCCCTTCTAAATTTTGAATAAGGAGGAACACCCTCATGGCTATGGAACGCGAAAACAGAGGCCCGCGCGCCGGCGGCCCGAACCGCAAGCGCAGGAAGGTCTGCCAATTCTGCGTCGATAAGTGCGAACAGATTGACTACAAGGACGCCGCGAAGCTGCGCCGTTACATTTCGGAGCGCTCCAAGATCCTGCCCCGCAGGACCACCGGCACCTGTGCCATGCATCAGCGTCAGCTGACGACCGCCATCAAGCGCGCCCGTCAGATTGCCCTGCTGCCCTTCGTCACCGAATAATCGACACCAACGAAAAGACCGCCGTCCGGCGGTCTTTTTTTGCGCAAACACCCCGGAGCCGGGCGGCTCCGGGGTGCTTGATGTCAGGAGAGGTAGCGCATGGGGTTGACGTAGCTGCCGTTTTTCATGATGCCGAAGTGGCAGTGCGCGCCGCTGGTGACGCCGGAGAGACCGACGTAGGCAATGACCTGCCCCTTGTAGACGTGCTGCCCGGCCGAGCAGGCGAAGGACTTGCAGTGCTCGTAATAGGTCTTGTAGCCGTTGCCGTGGTCGATGATGACCGTGTAGCCCATGGCGCCTTTGTAGCCCGTGTACTCCACCGTGCCGCCGTCCGAGGCGACGATTGTCGTGCCGTAGGCGCAGGCGATGTCGATGCCCTGGTGGTAGGTGGACGCGCCGCGGATGCCGGTGTTGCGGTAGCCGAAGTAGGAGGTGATGCGCCCCGAGCAGGGCCAGCGGAAGTTGCCCGTGGGCAGCCAGCTCGGGCGTTCCTTGGTGCCGCGCGCGCGGGTCTCGGGCTTCGGCTCGGTGAGCATGACGCGGGAAATCTCCTCGCGCTCGGTTTCCACGCCGTTGACGTACACCACGTCCGCCACGACGTCCGCCGAGCCGTATTCGCCCTGGACGAGCACCTTTGTGTCGCCCTGATACATGGAGCTGTCGTCCTGATAGATCACCTCGTAGAGCACGTCCTCGATGTAGTTCTGGCGCTCGGTGACCTTCACGGTCAGGTAGGGGACCTCCTTGCGCAGCACCAGCACGTCGCCGATGTTGATGCGGTCGATGTCATAGCCGGGGTTGAGGGCGAGCAGCTCGCTGTTGCTCATGTCGTTGCGCGCCGAGATTTGGCTCCAGGTGTCGCCCTTGACCACGGTGTAGGTCTCCTCGCCGACCTTGGTGCTGTTGATGATTTCGGCAATGTAGCCGAGGTTGACCAGTTTTTCCGTGGGGATGTCGCCCGCCACAATCTCCACGTCCTCCACAAAGTCCACGGAGAGCGTGTCGGCCGAGGTGCTGGAGCCCTGCAGCTGCGCAAGCAGCGCCTCCAGCGCGCCCTCGTACTGCGTGGAGCCCACCAGCTCGCCGTCGATGTAGAGGGAGTAGCCGCGCGTGACCAGACCGATTGCGTCGCTGAGCTCCTGCCGGAGCGCAGCCGGGTCGCCCAGCTCGCTGCGGCGCACCAGACCCGACGTGTACGTGACCGTGCCGTCCGCCAGCGTGAAGCTTTCGCCCAGCGCGTCGGCGGTCAGTTGCTCGACCTCCGCGGTGATTTGCCGCGCCTGCGCGCCGTCGGGCAGCGTTTCCAGGGCTTCGCCCTGATAAAACACGGTCGTGGCGGGGGTATAGAGCGAGAAATAGGCGGCGGCAGCGGCCAGCGTCAGCGCGGCGGCTACAAAGACGACCGGGTGCGGGCGCAGACGCACCGGCGCTGCGGCGTGCGCCTGATTGCCGCGGCGGCGCAGGAAGCGCTCGCGCAGCATCGCGTGCCACATCGGGAACAGCCCGACGAGCATCAGGAAAAACTGGATGATGCGACGGTTGGATTCGGGGAAATTGCCCGCCTTGTGCTCGCGCCGCAGCATCCGGACGCGCGGTCCGATGCGCCGCAGGCGCTGCCAGAGCAGTCCGGGCAGCGCGCCGAGCCACGCAGCCACGGCGCGCAGACGCGCCGCGAGCGTCGGCGTTTCGTCCGTGCTCTGCCGACGGGAATCGGGGGTATGTTCTGATTCTGACATATGGCAAACGTTCCTTTGGACACAAGCTGAAATGAAGCGCAGGGTTGCCTGCAAAAAGTTACAAATTGTAACGAATAGCATCATAGCGTGTTTCCCCCCATCCGTCAAGCTTTTTTTGCGGCGGGGGCGCGACGCGGCGGCGCACGCCACCCAACATTTTGGAGCGGGGAGAAGAAAACGCACCATATCGTCGGCTTTTGCACAATATGTAGATTTTTTTCGGAATATCAAATTGACAGTTGAGCGTTGTGAAATTTTGTTGTAAAATAGGCAAGATAACAGACTGCGGAGACGCGGCAATAACAATGAGGAGGATAACACACTATGTTTGGTTTTGGCGACATGATAAAGGGGCTGAAGGCAAATCCCAAGACGATTGTCTTCA
This sequence comes from Oscillospiraceae bacterium, assembly GCA_024698225.1. GTDB lineage: Bacteria > Bacillota > Clostridia > Oscillospirales > Oscillospiraceae > Hominicoprocola. The sequence continues at coordinate 2,552 of JAILRK010000231.1, forward strand.
CCGAGGGCACCGACGCGCGCATCCTTGAGGCGAGCGCACGCCTGCTGTCCGGCACGTTCCTCAAGCCCCTGCTCGTCGGCAAGGAGGAGGAGATTTTCGCGGCGGCCGAGGAAGCGGGCTTCAACATCCGCGGCGCGGAGATTGTCGACCCCGAGAAGTACGAGAAGATGGACGAGATGGTGGCGAAGATGGTCCAGCTCCGCAAGGGCAAGATGACCGAGGCGCAGTGCCGCGACGCGCTCAAGCGCTCCAACTACTTCGGCACGATGCTCGTCGCCATGGGCGAGGCGGACTGCCTGCTCGGCGGCGCAACCTACTCCACCGCGGACACCGTGCGTCCGGCGCTCCAGCTCGTCAAGACGAAGCCGGGCAACAGCATCGTGTCCTCCTGCTTCATCATGGTGCGCGAGCGCGGCTCCGGCGAGAACGAGGTGCTTGCCATGGCGGACTGCGCCATCAACATCGAGCCCAGCGAGGCGGACCTCGTTGAGATCTGCAGCGAGACCGTGCAGTGCGCGCGCGTGTTCGGCATCGACCCGAAGGTCGCCTTCCTGAGCTACTCCACCAAGGGCAGCGGCAAGGGCGAGACCGTGGACAAGATGCGCAACGCCTGCGACCGCGCAAAGCTCCTCATGCCCAACGTGCCCATCGACGGCGAGATGCAGTTCGACGCGGCGACCTCCCCGGTCGTGGCGCGCACCAAGCACCTCGACGGCGGCGTCGGCGGTCACGCCAACGTGTTCATCTTCCCCGACATCAACGCCGGCAACATCGGCTATAAGATTGCCCAGCGCCTCGGCGGCTTCGACGCCTACGGCCCGATTCTGCTCGGCCTGAATGCGCCGATCAACGACCTCTCCCGTGGCTGCAACGGCCAGGAGGTCTACTCCATGGCAATCATCACCGCCTCCCTCGCGTAAGAAAAGAACACGGCCCGCAGAAATATGCCCGCCCGGAACCGCAGATTGCGGTCCCGGGCGGGTTTTTTCACCGGCGGATTGACTTTGCGCGGCGCAGCCTGTACAATACAAAAAAATTGGACTCAAAATAAAAAAGGAGTGGAGACGCGATGGGCATCACAACAGAGAAGAAGCTTGGCTTTGGCGCGATGCGCCTGCCCCTGACCGAGCGCGACAACGTGAAGAGCATCGACCTTGCGCAGTTCCGGGAGATGGCGGACCGCTTTCTGGAGCGGGGCTTCTGCTATTTCGACACCGCCTATCCCTACCATGACGGCTGCTCCGAGGAGGCCATCCGCAAGTGCGTCGTCGAGCGCTATCCGCGCGAGCGCTTCTGGCTGGCGGACAAGATGCCGATTTTCCTGGTGACCGCGCCGGAGGACTATGAGCGCTTTTTCGCGGAGCAGCTGCGCCGCTGCGGCGTCAGCTATTTTGACGTGTATCTGCTGCACAACCTGGGGCGGGACCGCTATCCGGAGACGCAGCGCTTCGGCGGCTTCGACTTTCTGAAGCGGCTGAAGGAGCGCGGCCTTGCGCGGAACGTCGGCTTTTCCTTCCACGACGACGCGGAGACGCTGGACCGCATCCTCACCGAGCATCCCGAGGTGGACGTCGTGCAGCTGCAAATCAACTACCTGGACTGGGACGGCGCGGTGGCGCAGTCGGGCCGCTGCTATGAGACCGCCGTGCGGCACGGCAAGGAGGTCATCGTCATGGAGCCGGTCAAGGGGGGTCAGCTTGCCAACCTGCCGGACGCCGCGCAACGCCTGTTCACGGAGTTCTACGGGGCGGGGGCGCCGTCTCCCGCCAGCCTCGCCATTCGCTTTGCGGCGTCGCTGGAGCAGGTGCGGGTGGTGCTCAGCGGGATGAGCACGGCGGCGCAGTTGGACGACAACACGGGCTATATGCAGGACTGCCGTCCGCTTTCGGACGATGAGCGCGCGCTGACGGTGCGGATTGCGCAGGAGCTGCGGCGCGCCATCCGGGTGCCGTGCACGAGCTGCCGCTACTGCATGGAGGTATGTCCGCAGAACATCGCCATCCCCGATTACTTCGGGCTGCTGAACCTGCACGCCGTCACGGGGCACAAGACGAACATGTACTATCAGCGCTACTCCCTGCACCACGGCAAGGCGTCGGAGTGCCTGAAGTGCGGTCTGTGCGAGACGAACTGCCCGCAGCACATCCAAATCCGGGACTTTTTGGAGGAGTTCGCGGCGCTCTACGAGGGCTGAGCGCGCGCCGCGCGAAAAAAACGTGCCGCAGAGCAGCTCTGCGGCACGCTTTTTCACGTCGTCAGGATTTGTCGGACTTTGCCCCGGGGTCGTAGATGCGCACCGCGTCGTTGGAGCGGAAGAGCGCTTCGCCCTCGACGCCCTTTTTCTCCAGCCGCCGGTCGCGGTGATGGTTGACAAAGGCATAGAGGCAGGCGAACACCGGCACGCCGAAGAACATGCCCGGCAGGCCGAACAGCCCGCCGCCGGCGAGAATCGCCACGATGACCCAGAAGGCGGGCAGCTCGGTGGAGTTGCCGAGAATCTTGGGGCCGATGAAATTGCCGTCAAGCTGCTGAAGCACAAGCACGAACAGGATGAAATACAGGCACTTGATCGGGTTGACCAGCAGGATGAGCAGCGCGCTGGGGACGGCGCCGATGAAGGGACCGAAGAAGGGGATGACGTTCGTCACGCCCACGACCACGCTGATGAGCGGGGCGTAGGGCAACGCAAGCGCGGACGAGCCGATGAAGCACAGCACGCCAATGATCAGAGAGTCGAGCAGCTTGCCGCGCACGAAGCCGCTGAAAATCGTGTCCACGCGGCTCACGGCAAAGAGAAGCTGGCGGTAGCGCGTCTCGCTGGTCAGGCTGTAGAGCAGCTTGCGGCTGTTGAGCGCGGCGCGCTCCTTTTCGGCAAGCAGGTAGATGGACACAATCATGCCGATGAAGAAGTTTTTGAAGAACGCCAGCACGCTCAGCACGCCGCTGGTGACGATGCTGATGGTCTGCTGCGCCTGCGGCAGGAAGGTGCCGGTAAACCAGGCGCGCAGCTCCGCCCAGTATTCGTTGACGGCGGCGGTGACGCGCCCGGCAATCTCCGGGTTGTCCTTGAGCAGGGTGTCCGCCCAGAGGTAGACGGTGTTGTAGTACGTCTGGGCGTTGCCAATCAGGGTGACAATGCTGTGGTAGAGCTGCGGAATGAGGATGCGGAAGAACAGATAGAGCGCGAGAAACACCAGCGCCCAGACGATGACGATGCTGCAGCCGCGCGCAAAGCGGCGGCTGCCCCTGTCCTCGGAGAGGGAGAGGAGCGTGCGGTCGAAGAAGTTGACCGCCGGGGCGAGCAGGTACGCCATCGCCGCGCCGTAGAGCACGGGGCGCAGCGCCGTGAGCAGCGTGTTGAGCAGCGAGAGCAGAATGCCGTGGCGAAACACCGTGTCGTAAAAGACCAGCAGCGCGCAGGCCGTGACGAAAACGGTCAGCCCCCAGGAAAAATAACTTGATTTCTTCATTCCGCAGACACCTCCCCAACACGGCACAGCGGCAAAGACCACGAAAAATCCACCTCTTTACCATATCGCGTTTTCGCCGGAATTGCAATATGAAAAATACTGTGGTATGATAAACGGCAGCATAGAATACAGAAAGGCGTGAAGCACTTGAGCAAAAAACTGCTCTTTATTGTCAATCCCCGCGCAGGACGGAACAAGTCGCACGCGCCGCTGTTCGACGCGGCAGCGGTCTACTGTGCGGCGGGCTATCTCGTTTCGATTCAGATGACCCGCCGCAGCGGGGACGCGACGCGGCTGGTGCAAAGCATCGGCGCGGACTACGACCTGATTGTCTGCCACGGCGGCGACGGCACGCTCAACGAGACCGTCAACGGTCTGATGAGCATTCCCGCGGAGCGGCGCCCGCAGGTCAGCTATCTGCCCGGCGGCAGCACCAACGACTTCGCCGCCAGCCTCAGCATCTCCGGTGAGCCCGCCGTTGCCGCGCAGAGCGCGATGCGTCTTCAGCCCTGCCGCCTGGACGTGGGCCGCTTCGACGAGCGCTATTTCGTCTACGTCGCCTCCTTCGGCGCGTTCACCAAGGCGAGCTACAGCGTGCCGCAGGACATCAAAAACGTGTTTGGGCACTTCGCCTACATCCTCGAGGGCGTGCGGGACCTCGACACGCTGCGCCCCTACCGGATGCGCCTGACGGCGGACGGCGAGGTGTTTGACGGCGAGTTCCTCTTCGGCGCAATCAGCAACTCCACCTCCATCGCCGGCATGATGAAGCTCTCGCCCGCGGACGTCGGCTTCAACGACGGCGTGTTCGAGCTGCTGCTGGTGCCCGTGCCGAAGACGCCCGAACAGCTGCAGGCGCTCGTGCGCGCGCTGATGTATCAGGAGTACGAAAGCGGGGGCGGCGGACTGATTTTCCGCCACGTTCGCAGCGTCCGCGCCGAGACCGCGGAGAACATTCCCTGGACGCTGGACGGCGAGTTTGCCCCCGGCGCGCCCGTCGTGGACATCTCCATCGAGGAGAGCGGGATTGAGATGCTGCTGTGAGACGGATGGGACTTGTGCAGGCTGCACAAAAAATGCGGATGAATTTTGTTGTTGTATAAGTTCCATCTTTATTATATAATTTATCCGTTGAGCGAAAATTCCCCTATCGGGGTACCACTGTAAAGGAGAAGAAACCCTATGAGTGCAAAGAACGTACGCAACATCGTGCTGCTCGGTCACGGCGGCAGCGGAAAGACCCGCCTGGCTGAGGCGATGCTTGCCCTCGCGGGCGCCCCTGCCACGCTGGATTACGATGCGGAGGAGAAAAAGCGCGGCATTACCATCGCGCTGTCCACCGCTTCTGCGACCTGGAAGAACACCAAGATAAACGTCCTCGACGCCCCCGGCAACTTTGACTTCGCCGGTGAGGTGCTCTCCGGCCTGCGCGCCGCTGAGTGCGCGGTGCTGGTCTGCGGCGCAAAGGACGGTCTCTCCGTCGGCGCTGAGCGCGCGTGGAAGATGATGGCGGGCAAGCCCCGTATGATTTTCATCAACCGCACCGATGAGGACAACAGCAACTATCAGACCTGCTTCGACGCGCTCAAGGCGAAGTTCGGCACCGCCGTCGCGCCGATTGTCGCCCCCGTCATGGACGCCACGGGCCACGTCACCGAGATTGTCGACCTGCTGCACAACAAGGCCTATGAGGTCAAGGGCGGCAAGGCGGTTGCCTGCGCCATTCCCGCCAGCGTCAAGGACGAGGCGGAGGCGCTGCGTGCGGAGCTGATGGAAGCCGCCGCCGGCGCCGACGAGGAGCTGATGGAAAAGTTCTTCGAGACGATGGAGCTGAGCAACGAGGACATCGCCAAGGGCCTGAAAATCGGCGTGCACGACGGCAGCGTTGCGCCCGTGCTCTGCGGCAGTGCGGCGACCGGCCTGGGCGTTGAGATGCTGCTTGAGTGCGTGCTCGACCTGGTGCCCGTCGCCACCGACATGCCCGCCGAGGCTGCCAAGACCGAGGGCGGCGAGGAGATTGAGGTCAAGTACGAGGAGGACGGCCCCACTGCCGCCATCGTGTTCAAGACCATCTCCGACCAGTACGGCAAGTACAGCCTGGTCAAGGTCGTGCGCGGCAAGATTACCGGCGACATGAGCCTCTACAACCCCACCACGGGCAACACCGAAAAGCTCGGCCGCCTGTATTACATCAAGGGCCAGAAGACCGAGGAGACCAAGGAAATCTGCTGCGGCGACATCGGCGCCATCGCGAAGATGGACCGCGTCAGGACCGGCGACACCCTCTGCGACGCCAAGAACGTCGTCGTGCTCAAGGGCATGGACTTTGCCGAGCCCTGCTACTCCCGCGCCATCGCGCCCAAGACCCGCGGTCAGGAGGACAAGCTGGGCACCGGCCTCAACCGCCTCAACGAAGAGGACCCGACGTTCAGCGTCCTCAACAACGCCGAGACGCACCAGATTGTCGTCTCCGGTGCGGGCGACATCCAGATTGACGTGCTGGTCAGCAAGCTCAAGAGCCGCTTCAGCGTCGAGACCGAGCTTGACACCCCGCGCGTCGCCTACCGCGAGCGCATCCGCAAGACCGTTCAGAAGCAGGGCCGCCACAAGAAGCAGACCGGCGGCAGCGGCCAGTTCGGCGACGTCTGGGTCCGCTTTGAGCCGAACGAGGAGAGCGAGGAGATGGTCTTCGCCGAGGAGGTCTTCGGCGGCAGCGTGCCCAAGAACTTCTTCCCCGCGGTCGAGAAGGGTCTGCGCGAGGCCTGCCTGCACGGCCCGCTCGCCGGTTACCCGGTCGTGAACCTCAAGGCAGTGCTGTACGACGGCTCCTATCACCCCGTCGACTCCTCCGAAATCGCGTTCAAGACCGCCGCGAACCTCGCCTACAAGGCGGCCATGCCCGAGGCGTCCCCCGTGCTGCTTGAGCCGGTGTGCGAGCTGAAGGTCACCGTGCCCGACCAGTACATGGGCGATATCCTCGGCGACCTGAACAAGCGCCGCGGCCGCGTCATGGGCATGAACCCCACCGGCGACGGTGAGCAGGTCATCGAGGCGGAGTGCCCGCAGGCGGAGCTGATGAGCTATGCCATCGACCTGCGCTCCATGACCCAGTCCCGCGGCAGCTTCGTGATGCACTTCGTGCGCTACGAGCAGTGCCCCGGCGACGCGCAGGAGAAGGCCATCGCCGCCGCCAAGGCCCTGGACGGCGAATAATCCAAACCAACGAAATCCAAACAACGAGGGAGGCGCTTTCCCGCAAAGCGCCTCCCTTGGTCTGTTCATGGGAAAGAGATTGCGGGCAATATGTTGACAACGTATTGACAGGAAACGAAAAAACGCATATACTGACGTGCAGAAAGGGGTGGAGACAATGGCTGCCACAAATCTGAACATCCGAACCGACAAGGAGATAAAGGATCAGGCCGAGCGGGTCATGAGCGAACTGGGGCTGAACATGACGACGGCGGTTAACCTGTTTCTCAGAGCGGTCATCCGCGAGCACGGCATTCCCTTTGCGTTGAAGCTGGACGTACCCAACGAGACAACGGCGGCGGCGATTGAGGAGGGCAGACGCATCGCGGCGGACCCCGA
>JAILRK010000247.1 GCA_024698225.1 Oscillospiraceae bacterium
GCCCGCCGTTCCGGCGTGCAGCGTCCCGACGGACACGACGCTCCGCTCGTGCGGAAAGGCGGAGGGGAGGGATAGCAGCGCCGTCACAAGCTCCGCCGCGGCGGCCAGCGCGTCCACGCCCAGCTCACGCTGCGCGCCGTGCGCGCTTTTTCCTGTCAGCGTCACGCGAAACGTGTCCGAGGCGGCGTAAAACTTGCCGTAGCGCACGGCGACGGTGCCGAGGGGCAGGTCCGGCGCGACGTGACAGCCGAACACCGCGTCCACGCCCTCCAGCACGCCCGCGTCAATCATGCGCTGTGCGCCGCCGTTGCCCTCCTCATCCGGCTGGAAGAAAAAGAGGACCTCACCGGGCAGGGTCTCCTGCTGTGCCGCAAGCAGCCTCGCCGCGCCCAGCGCGGCAGCCATGTGCACGTCGTGCCCGCAGGCGTGCATCACGCCGGGGACCTCGGAGGCAAACGCCGCGCCCGTCGCCTCCTGCAGGGGCAGGGCATCCATGTCGGCGCGCAGGGCAACGGTCCTGCCCTCGCGTCCGCCGCGCAGTCTGCCGACCACCGCCGTGTCCAGCAGGCGCCGCGTCGGAATGCCGCAGTCGTGCAGCCAGCGCTCAATGCGCGCCGCCGTCTCATACTCCCGGTTTCCAAGCTCCGGGTGAAAATGGAAGGCGCGGCGAAGCGCAGTCAGCTCCGCCGCAAATTGCTGTATTTCCTTCAAATAGTCTCTCATAAGCTTCTCAGGACGGCCTCCAGGGCCGTCTTTTCCGTTGTCTGCGCGTCCTTGACCTTGACGGGTCGTGCCGGGCAGCCTGCGACCACCATGTTTTCCGGTACGTCGTGCGTCACCACGGCGCCTGCGGCCACCACTGCGCCGCGTCCAACGCGCACGCCCTCAATCACCACTGCGTTTGCGCCGATGAGCACGTCGTCCTCCACGACCACGGGACGGGCGGACGCGGGTTCAATGACGCCGGCGAGCACGGCGCCTGCGCCAACGTGGCAGTTTTTTCCGACGATGGCGCGCCCGCCCAGCACGGCGCCCATGTCAATCATGCTGTTTGCGCCGACCACCGCGCCGATGTTCAGAATCGCGCCCATCATGATGACCGCGTTCTCGCCAATCTCCACCTGCTCACGGATGAGCGCCCCGGGCTCAATGCGCGCGTTCAGCGCCTTGGTGTCCAGCAGCGGAACGGCGCTGTTGCGCGCGTCGTTTTCGACCCGAACCGCCGCAATGCTGTCGCGGTTCGCCGCGATGACGTCCTGCAGCTCGTTCCAGTCGCCGAACACAATCTTGTCGCCGACGCCGAACACGAGCGCGTCGCCGTAGTCCACCGGTGCGCGCTCTTTGACGTAGATGCGGACCGGCGTTTTCTTTTTTGCCTCGCCGATGTAGCGGATGAGTTCCTGCGCGTTCATAGGCGAATCTCCTCGGCGCACAGGGCGTCCTCTGCCGCTTCGGTCAGCAAGGGCTTTAGCTTGTCAAGGTATGCCGTCACCTGCTCGGCGCAGCGCCCGATGTGCTGTGCGGGCTGCAGCAGTGCCGCAAGCTGCTGCGCGCTCATGCCCAGCTCCGGCAGGGCGGCCAGGCGCTCCACAAGGTCGCAGGGACCGCCGGAGCGCATCTGTACCGTCGTCTCCATGGCGCAGCGCCGAATCGCCTCGTGCACCTGCTGGCGGTCGCCGCCCCGCTTCACCGCCTCCATCAGCAGCTGCTCCGTGGCAAGGAAGGGCATCATATCCGCAAGCGTCTTCGCAATCACGGCCTCGTTGACGCGCAGGTCCCTGGTCACGTTCTGCGCAAGGCGCAAAAGCGCATCGGCGCAGAGAAACCCCTCCGGCATGGAGATGCGGCGGTTGGCGCTGTCGTCCAACGTGCGCTCCAGCCATTGGGTCGCGGCGGTCATCGGCGCGTTCGCCGCGTCCGCCATCAGGTAGCGGGAGAGCGAGCAGATGCGCTCGCAGCGCATAGGATTGCGCTTGTAGGGCATGGCGGAGGAACCAATCTGCGCGTCCTCAAAGGGCTCCTCAAGCTGGCGGTCATGCTGCAGCAGACGGATGTCGGTTGCCATGCGGCAGCAGCTCTGCGCCACGGCGGAAAGCGCGTTCAGGATGCGGCTGTCCAGCTTGCGGGGATAGGTCTGGGCGCTGACGTCGAACAGCTCCGAAAAGCCGAACGCCGCGGCAAGCCGACGGTTGAGCGCGTCCACCTGTTCACTCCTGCCGTCAAACAGCTCCAGCAGGCTCGCCTCGCTGCCCGTTGCGCCGCGGCAGCCGAGAAAGCGGATGGAGCCCAATGCGAAGTCCAGCTCCTCCAGGTCGGACACGAAGTCCTGCAGCCAGAGCGCCGCGCGCTTGCCCACGGTCACCGGTTGCGCAGGTTGATAGTGTGTGTAGCCCAGCGTCGGCGTCGCGCGGTAGCGCTGCGCAAAGGCGGCGAGATTGGCAATGACGCGCAGCAGCTCCCGGCGCAGATACCGCAGCGCGTCGCGGTATAGAATCAGGTCGGCGTTGTCGGTGACGTAGCAGCTCGTCGCGCCGAGATGGATGATGCCCGCGGCAGAGGGAGCTGCCTTTCCGTAGGCGTAGATGTGCGCCATGACGTCGTGACGCACCTCCCGCTCCCGCGCAGCGGCAAGGTCAAAGTCGATGTCTGCAATGTGCGCTTCCAGCGCGGCGACCTGCTCTTCGGTCACGGGCAGCCCCAGCGCGTGCTCCGCGCGGGCAAGCTCCGTCCACAGCCTTCGCCACGTTTCGATGCGCGTCCGCGGCGAGA
>JAILRK010000252.1 GCA_024698225.1 Oscillospiraceae bacterium
AATGCAGATTACGCCTATCTGCAGGTGGCATATACCATTGCGCAGAGCAGGGAAACCGAGGAGCGGGAATACCGTTCGCTGGAGAGAATCAAGGACAATTATCCCAAGTATCTTCTGACAACGGACTATCTGCTGCAAAAAAGAAGCGGCATCCGACACGTTAATCTGATGGATTTTATGAGAGCGGGTTCGGAGTTTTGACGCGGAACCAGGCGGAGCGCAGCGGGGTTCAGATGGGCCTTTCCCCCGCTCTGCCATGCGTTCAGCCGGACCGTTTGTATTCCGGCAACGGCATGGCACGAAGGTCGTCCGTCACGGCAAGCGCGAAGGCGCAGTCAAATCCGGCGCAGGAGAGAACGCCCGTCCCCAAGGATGGATTTGAATCGGACTGAATGAAGTGTACCCCATGTCAAGGACAATTTTGAAATTTAGGGGGTAAAAGATTGAACCGCTCCCCGTCAAGAGGACAATGACATAGCAATGCTCCCTCCATAGGTGACAGGTTTCTTTTCACTGTCTCCTGTGGAGGGAGCATGTCATTACGCGATGCCGAACAGGCGCTTCCCGTTTTCCGCGGTCAGGGCAATCACCTGCTCGCTCGTCATGCCGCGGAGTTCCGCCAGCTTCTCCGCCACGAAGCGGAGGTTGCGCGAGTCGTTGCGCGTGCCCCGGCGGGGCACCGGCGCGAGATAGGGCGCGTCCGTTTCGATCAGGATGCGCTCAAGGGGCGCCTCCGCCGCGACCTCCACGGTCTTGCGCGCGTTTTTGTAGGTCAGCGGGCCGTCGAAGCCGACGAACCAGCCGCGCTTCCACAGCTCCCGCGCCAGCTCGACGCTGCCGGAGTAGCAGTGGAACACGCCGCGCAGGGCCGGGAACTCGCACACGATGGCGAAGCAGTCGGCGTGGGCGTCGCGGTCGTGGATAATGACGGGCAGGTCCAGCTCCACCGCCAGCGCAAGCTGGCGGCGCAGCACCGCGTGCTGCTGCGCCTTCGGCGGGTTTTCCGCCCAGTGGTAGTCCAGCCCGATTTCCCCGATGGCGACGACCTTCGGCTCCCGCGCCAGCGCGCGCAGCGCGTCGACCTGCTCCGGCGCGTCCGGGTCGAAGGGCGCGCAGTTCTCCGGGTGCCAGCCGACGGCGGCGTAAACGTGGGGGAATCGCCGCGCCAGCGCCACGGCGGCGCGGGAGGACGCGAGGTCGCAGCCGGGGTCGACAATCAGGCCGACGCCGGCTGCGGGCATGGCGGCAAGCAGCGCGTCGCGGTCGGCGTCGAACTGCTCGTCGTCATAGTGTGCGTGTGTGTCAAATATCAGTGCCATAGAACCCTCTCACCTGTGTCTTCCCTGCCGGGCTGCCCGGCGGCGGCTCAGCACATCTTCGCGCCGGCGGGGATGGCGTCGTCGAGCATGACGAGGTTGAGCTTCTCCTCGCCGTTTTCCTTGTGCACGGCGGAAATCAGCATGCCGCAGCTCTCCAGCCCCATCATCTTGCGCGGGGGCAGGTTGACGATGGCCAGCAGCGTCTTGCCGACCAGCTGCTCCGGCTCGTAGAACTTGTGGATGCCGGAGAGAATCTGGCGGTCCGTGCCGCTGCCGTCGTCGAGCGTGAAGCGCAGCAGCTTGGCGCTCTTTTTCACCGCCTCGCAGGCCTTGACCTTGACGGCGCGGAAGTCGCTCTTGCAGAAGGTGTCGAAGTCGACGCGCTCGGTCTCGTAGGGCTCGAGCTCAAGCTGCGGGCCCTGCGCGGCAAGGCGCAGCTGCTCCTCCAGCGCCTCCAGCTCGGCAAGCTCCTTCGCCGCGTCGATGCGCGGGAAAATCGCCGCGCCCTTGCGCACGCACACGCCGTCGGGCAGGACGCCGAACTGCGCGGCGCTCTCCCAGGTCTGCGCCGCGGCGGACGCGCCAATCTGCGCGAAGATTTTTGCGGCGCTCTCGGGCATGAACGGCGTCAGCAGCACGGCGCAGATGCGCACGGTCTCCAGCAGGTTGTAGAGCACCGCGGCAAGGCGGTCGCGCTTCGCCTCGTCCTTCGCCAGCACCCAGGGCGCGGTCTCGTCGATGTACTTGTTGGCGCGCTGGATGGTCTTGAACACGTCCTCCAGCGCGTTCTGGAACTGGTACTGCTCCATCTGCGCCTCATAGCGCCCGCGCAGAGACGTCACCAGGGCAAGCAGCTCGCTGTCCACCGCCTCGGCGGCGTCGGTCTTCGGCAGACTGCCGCCGAAGTACTTCTCCACCATCGCGGTCGAGCGGGAGACGAGGTTGCCGAGGTCGTTGGCGAGGTCCACGTTGATGGTGTTGATCAGCAGCTCGTTGCTGAAGTTGCCGTCGGAGCCGAAGGGGAAGGTGCGCATCAGGAAGAAGCGCAGCGCGTCCACGCCGAAGCGCTCGGCAAGGATGTAGGGGTCGACGACGTTGCCCTTGGACTTGGACATCTTGCCGCCGTCGAGCAGCAGCCAGCCGTGCCCGTAGACCTTCTGCGGCATCGGCTCGCCCAGGCTCATGAGCATCGCGGGCCAGATGATGGAGTGGAAGCGCACAATCTCCTTGCCGACGAAGTGGACGGCGTGGGGCCAGTACTTCTCGTAGTCGTGGTAGCGGTCGTTGCCGTAGCCGAGGGCGGTGATGTAGTTGGACAGGGCGTCCACCCAGACGTAGACCACGTGACCGGGGTCAAAGTCCACGGGAATGCCCCAGCTGAAGCTGGTGCGGCTGACGCAGAGGTCCTGCAGGCCGCCCTCGCAGTCGATGAAGTTGTTGACCATCTCGTTCACGCGGCTGGCGGGCTGGAGGAAGTCCGTGTCGGTCAGCAGGTCGCGCACGCGGGAGGCGTACTTGCTCAGGCGGAAGAAATACGCCTCCTCCTCGGCGTCCTGCACCTCGCGCCCGCAGTCGGGGCACTTGCCGTCCTTGAGCTGGCTCTCCGTCCAGAAGGACTCGCAGGGCTTGCAGTACTTGCCCTTGTAGCTGCCCTTGTAGATGTCGCCCTTTTCGTACATCTTGCGGAAGATGTACTGGATGGACTTGACGTGGTAGTCGTCCGTGGTGCGGATGAAGCGGTCGTTGGAGATGTTCATCAGCTTCCACAGGTCCAGCACGCCGCGCGGACCGGTGACGATATTGTCCACAAACTGCTGGGGCGTGACGCCGGCGGCCTTCGCCTTGTCCTCAATCTTCTGCCCGTGCTCGTCGGTGCCGGTGAGGAACAGCACGTCATAGCCGCACAGGCGCTTGTAGCGCGCCATCGTGTCGGTTGCGACGGTGCAGTAGGCGTGGCCGATGTGCAGCTTGTCGGAGGGATAGTAAATCGGAGTGGTGATGTAAAACGTTTTGTCTGCCATGTGAAACCTCTCTTCCTGCCGCTCCGAATGGAAGAGCGGCGAAAACTGCCCTATAGTTTACCACGCTGCGGCGCTCTTTTGCAAGGGGACGGCGGAGGTTTTTGGCGGAAAACGCCCAAAACCGCAAGGCGGGTCTTGCAAAAGGACCCGGCAGAGCATATAATAAACGATATTTTTGGATAGGAAAAGGTGGATGACACTATGGAACGAATGAGGATTGCGGCGCTCTTTGCCGACGCGGAGACGCTGGGCGGCAGAGAGGTCACCGTTATGGGCTGGGTCAAGAGCGTGCGCGACATGAAGGAGATTGCCTTCGTCACGCTCAACGACGGCTCCTGCTTCCGTCCCCTGCAGGTCGTGCTGGACAGCCGGACGCTGGCCAACTATAAAGACATTGCCGCGCAGAACGTCGGCGCGGCGCTGATTGTGCGCGGCACGGTGGAGCTGACGCCGCAGGCGAAGCAGCCGCTCGAGCTCCGCGCGGCGGAGGTCACGGTCGAGGGCGCGTCCGACCCGAGCTTCCCCGTGCAGAAGAAGGGGCTCTCCCGCGAGTACCTGCGCACGATTCAGCACCTGCGTCCGCGCACCAACCTGTTCTCCGCGGTGTTCCGCGTGCGCTCCGCCGCCGCCTACGCCGTGCACGAGTTCTTCCAGAGCCGCGGCTTTGTCTACGTCAACACGCCCATCATCACCGGCTCCGACGCCGAGGGCGCGGGCGAGATGTTCCAGGTGACGACGCTCGACCTGGCGAACCCGCCGCGCGACGCCGAGGGCAAGGTGGACTACACGAAGGACTTCTTCGGCAAGAAGGCCAGCCTGACCGTGTCCGGCCAGCTCAACGCCGAGAACTTCGCCATGGCGTTCGGCGACGTGTATACCTTCGGCCCCACCTTCCGCGCCGAGAACTCCAACACGCAGCGCCACGCCGCCGAGTTCTGGATGATTGAGCCGGAGATGGCGTTCTGCGACCTGGAGGGCGACCTGCAGGTCATGGAGGCGATGGTCAAGCACATCATCCGCCGCGTGATGGAGCGCTGCCCGGACGACCTGGCGTTCTTCAACAGCTTTGTGGACAAGGGCCTGCTTGAGCGTCTGCAGCACGTCGCGTCCAGCGACTTCGGCAGAATCACCTACACCGACGCGGTGGAGGTGCTCAAGCAGCACAACGACCGCTTTGACTACAAGGTGGACTGGGGCACCGACCTCCAGACCGAGCACGAGCGCTTCCTGACCGAGGAGGTCTTCAAGCGCCCCGTCTTCGTCACGGACTATCCGCGCGAAATCAAGGCGTTCTATATGCGCCTGAACGACGACGGCAAAACCGTCGCCGCGGCGGACTGCCTGGTGCCGGGCATCGGCGAAATCATCGGCGGCAGCCAGCGCGAGGAGCGGCTGGACGTGCTGGAGTCCCGCATCAAGGAGCTTGGCATGAACCCCGCCGACTACTGGTGGTACTGCGACCTGCGCCGCTGGGGCTCCTGCCGCCACGCGGGCTTCGGCCTCGGCTTCGAGCGCATGGTGATGTACCTCACGGGCGTGAGCAACATCCGCGACGTGGAGCTGCACCCCCGCACCGTCGGCAACGCGGACTTCTGAGACGAGCATACGACACCGGGGCAGCGCGCAGGCGCTGCCCCGTTTTTTTGCGCTGCCACGCCCGCCGGGGCAAATCGCAAAGTTCAAAAAAAATCAAAGCGGATTTCATAATTTGGACATAAAGCCGTATTATCATACGAACCATCACAGAAGACAAACCGTGAACTTGACATTACCCGCCCCGCGGCGGACGACATAGGAGGAAGTCGACATGTATTACGAAGACGAAAACAACCTGTACCACTACAGTTATCGCAAGGGCGACAGCAACGTCGTCGAGCCGGTGTACAACACCCGCAACTACGCCGAGACACCCGCCGCGCCGGAGGAACCGAAGAAAAAGCACGGGGTATGGAAGCTGGTGGCGCTGGCGCTGGTGTTCAGCCTGATTGGCGGCGTCATCGGCGCGGGCGCGAGCGGCATGGTGCGCACGGCGGCGAACCGCCAGACCACCGCCCTCGCCGTCAGCGAGCGGGAGGCGCCCGAGGTGCAGACCGTCGCCGTGAGCGGCACGAAGCAGATGAGCTATACCGAGCTCTACAAGGCGAACATCGACAGCGTGGTGTCCATCAACACCACCATCACCACCAACGTGTTCAACCAGACCGTCGAGAACGCCTCGGCGGGCAGCGGCTTCATCATCACCAAGGACGGCTACATCCTCACGAACTACCACGTCATTGACGGGGCGAGCACCGTGAAGGTCACGCTCTACAACGGCGAGACCTACGACGCCACCGTCGTCGGCGGGGACGAGGACTACGACATCGCCGTGGTGAAGATTGAGGCGCAGGACCTGCAGGCGGTTACCTTCGGCGACTCCGCCCAGCTCTCCGTGGGCGAGGACATCGCCGTCATCGGCAACCCGCTCGGCGAGCTGACCTTCTCCATGAGCGAGGGCATCGTGTCCAGCGTGGACCGCGCCATCAACGTGGACGGCACGCCGTTCAACATGATTCAGGTCAGCGCCGCGGTCAACCCCGGCAACTCCGGCGGCCCGCTGTTCAACACCTACGGCGAGGTCGTGGGCATCGTGTCCGCGAAGTACAGCTCCTATGCCAACACCTCCGTCGAGGGCCTCGGCTTCGCCATCCCCATCAACGACGTCATCGCCATGGTCGAGGACATCATGGAGAACGGCCGCGTCACCAACCGTCCCTACTTCGCCATGATGGCCAGCAGCGTGACCGCCAACTATGCCGAGCGCAGCGGTCTGTCCGTGGACGCCGGCGTGTACGTCAACTCCGTGGAGGAAGGCGGCGCGGCGGAGAAGGCGGGCTTGCAGGCGGGCGACGTCATCGTCAAGGTGGACGACAAGACCATCGAGAGCATGACCGACCTCAACGCCGCGAAAAAGAGCTATAAGGCGGGCGACACCGCCACCATCACCGTCAACCGTGGCGGCACCGAGGTCGAGCTGAGCATCACCTTCGACGCCATGCCCGAGCAGACCGAGACCGCCGAGCAGCCGCAGCAGAACCAGAACCAGAACAACAACTATTACTACTACGACGGCAACGGCGGCAACTACGACCCGTGGAGCTTCTTCAACGAGTTCTTCGGCAACCAGTTCGGCGGACGCTATTACGGCAACAGCGCGGACGACGCCGCCTGAGCGCACGGGCGCTCCGCAGCGCAACCGACAGACAGACCCGCTCCCTTTTGGGGGAGCGGGCTTTTTTTGCGGCGGCGCGGCGGAGAAAACGCGCAAAACGGGCAGAAAGAGCTTTGACGCGCGCGCGGCTTTGTGGTATGATATAAAATAATGAGGTGTTGCCGATGAAACAGATACGACAAACCGTTGCCCTGCTGCTCGCCCTGTTGCTGCTGGCCGCCCCGGTGCGCGGCGCGGAAATCAGCTACAAGGACGTGAAAACGGACCACTGGGCATACGCAAGCATCCGGCGCGCGGGAGAGCTGAAGCTCATCGGCGGCGTCGGCGGCGGGTACTTTGGGGTCGGGCGCGTGCTCACGCGCGCCGAATACGCCATGATGCTCTGCCGCCTGATGGACTGGACGATGCTCACGCCCGCAGAGGGCAGCTTTACCGACAACCGGGACAAAACGACGTGGTATTACAGCGCCGTGGAGACCGCCTACGCCAACGGCGTGCTGCGCAAGGTGGACGGCAAGGCGGGCGTGGAGGAGACGATTACGCGCGAGGAGATGGCGGCGATGACCGTCCGCGCCCTGGGCTACGCCTCCCTCGCCGGCATCGTGCAGGAGGACTGCCCGTTCAAGGACGTGAGCACGAACCGCGGCTACATCACGCTGGCGTATCACATGGGCTTCATGGACGGCGTGTGGACAAACCGCTTCGCCCCCGCGCTTGCCGCCACCCGCGAGCAGGCGGCGGTGGTGCTGCTGCGCGTGTACGACGCGCTGCACGCCACCGTGCGGGAGGTGCACGTCAGCGCCGCCCCGGCGGGCGCGGTG
>JAILRK010000266.1 GCA_024698225.1 Oscillospiraceae bacterium
GGCCCTCGGCCAGCAGCGCCGCCTCGCCGCCCGCCGCGGCGCGGCGGTACAGCCGCGTGCCCGCGTGGATGAACTGCAGGCGCGCCTCCCCGAAGGCGGCGTGGAAAATGCCGTTGATGCGCCCGTCGAAGCGCGCCAGCGTGCGCCAGCCCGGGCGCTTTTCCGGCATGCCGCCGCGGTCGGCAATCATGTTCGGCGCCCAGGGGCTGCGCGCGTCGTCCACCAGCGCGGGGTCGGTGGAGAAATCCACGCCGCGGAAGCGCTCGTATTTCTTGGTGCGCAGGCGCGCACCGCCTCGTTTTGCCATGGCTCAGCCTCCGTACAGGGTCTGGCGCACAGCCCCGGGCAGCGCCGCGCGCGGCAGCAGCGCGCGCATCTGCAGGTACATGTTGTAAAACGCGCCGTAGTCCACCACCAGGTCCGCCACGCGCTGCTGCGCCGCCACGAAAAACGGCAGGCAGTTCGCCGCCTCGGCGCTGACCTCAAAGGCGTAGTCGTCCGGCGTCTCGGGCGTGATGCGCTGCGCGGCGGCGATGTAGTCCAGCGTCACGGTGGAGCAGTCGCCGCGGCGGAACAGCAGCCTGCCGTCCACCGCCTCGCAGTCCGCGGCGCGCCTGCCGCCGCGGCGGATGCGCAGCACGCGCAGCACGTCCGCCGGCAGCGCCGCGTCGCCCGTGCCGTCCAGCGTCAGGCTCCGGCGGCGCACAATCGGCTGCCACGCGGCGACGTCGCGCTGCGCCATGTCGAACAGGTCGTTCATGCGCGCGTCGAGGTCCGCGTCCGCCAGCGGCGCGCCGTCGAGCGAGTACTCGTCCAGCAGCATCAGCACCCGCCGCTTTCCTTCTCCCAGGGTCACGTCCTCCGCCCTCCTCTCCGCCGCGCGCTCACGCGGGGTCCGAAAACACAATCTGCCGCGCGTCGCCCCAGCCCGCGCCGAAGTCGACGTAGCCGGTGTACAGGTCCTTGAGCGGGTTGTCCAGCGCGGACTGCATGACGGTCGGGCGGGTGATGTACACCAGCTTGACCATCTCGCGCATGAGCGCAGGGTCGCAGAGCGCCCACTGCTTCGCCGAAAAGCCGTCCGTGCCGCCGCCGATGACCATGTACTGCAGGTCGCCGACCGGGTTGGCGGCGTTCGTGCCGTCCTCGGGGTTGCGCGTCGGGCGGAGCTTGCCGTTGTCGCCGCAGATTTTCTTCGCCTCCGCCTCCAGCTCCGGGGCGACCAGCAGCAGGCTGTAATCCGCCAGAAACGGCAGCCCGTCCGGCGTGACGAAGCGCCCCGCAAGGCTCTGCGCCGCCGTGATGCTGGACACCGACAGCTCCGCGTCGATGAGGTTGGAATAGCTGCCCGCCTCCGGGTCGACGACGAAGGTCCTGCCGATGCTGCCCTTGCTCGCCACGGGGTGGTCCGCCGCCGCCCAGCTCTTGCCGTCGCCGCCCACGCGCCGCGCGTCGAACGCGCCGCCGAACATGCGCAGCAGGTGCATGTACACGGTCATCGCGGCGCTGTTGCCCAGCATCTTGCCCACGCGGGCGCACTCGCCGCTCTTGTCAATCTTCGCCTGCCGGTAGCCCACGGACTCGGACAGGCTGAACTCCTCGGGCGTGATGACGGTCTTGAAGCCGCGCTTCTTGCGCCCCTCGTTGAGGTTGCTGCCGTCGTAAACGGGCATCTCGCCGTAGCCCCCGGAGCCGGTGAGCTCATAGTCCGCGCTGTTCGCGCTCGCGGTGCCGACGACGGTCAGCAGCTTGTTGATGCGGTTGTCATAGGCGTAGTCAAACGCCTTGCCGACGAACCTGTAGTTGTCGGTCTTCCATGCGGTGTTGGACATGGTATCTCCCTTCCTTTCTCACGCTTCCACGGCGAAGACGTGCTTCTTCGCCATGACACAAATACTGTTGCTCGTTTCGTCTCTCCCCACGACGCGCAGCGCCAGATTGGACGAGGCAGTGAGCACGATGCCGTCCCGGCCGTCGTTCAGGTTCCCCTTGGCGAAGCCGACGGGCGGGAACAGGGCGTACACGTCGCCCGCGTTCGGCGCGCCGCCGCGCTCGAGCGTCAGCGTGCCGGACTCCCCCGGCGTCACGGCAAAGTCGCTCACGGCGCGCAGCGTGCCCACGGCGTCGCCGTTCGTGCTGCCCGCGCCCTTGCGCAGCAGCCTGACGAAGCCGCCGTTGAAGTCGTCCGCGGAAAAGCTCCGGCCCTCGGCAAACACCAGCGTGGTCTCGCTGCCGCCGACGGCGGTAATCTGCGGCGCGGCGCAGCAGTACACGGCGGCGGGGTCGTCCATGACGAGGACCTTCGTGCCGTTGGCGCGCGGGTTCAGCGCGTCGGCGCTGCCGCTGTGGCTCTCCGCCGCCACGCCGAGCACCGCCGTCGACTGCCCGGCGAGCGCGGGCATGACCCGCCCCTCGCTGAGCCGGACCACCTGTCCCTCGCTGAGCGCGGCGTCCGCCGCGACGTCGTACTCGCGCGCGGAGACGTGCACGCCCCCGTCTATCTTCTGATAAAATCTCATGTCGTTCGCTCCTTTCTCATCGTCCCATAAATTCTCTTGCCGTCATCGCCATTTCGGGATGCGCGGCGTTCCATGCGTCGAGCCGCTGCTTCTGCCCCGGCGTCAGCGGCACGCCGCCCGCCGCGCCGCCGCCGGTCGAGCGCCGGGCGCGGCTCTTCTCCCGTTCGAGCGCCGCCTCCGTCACCTCGTCCACCAGCGCGGCATAGTCGTCGTAGAGGTCGGCAAGGTACTCCCTGCCCATGCGCGTGCCGCAGAAGCGCACGAAGCGCGCGTTGTCCAGCAGCGCCGCCGCGTCCACGTCCGCGTGCCGCGCCAGAAAGACCGCGAGGTCGCGCGCGGCGAAGTCCGGCTGCGCGGTCTCCTCCGCCGCCGTCTCCGGCACGGCGCCGGTCGCCACGGCGTCCGCATTGCGTGTGTTGTCCTGTTCCATTTCGTCTTCTCCTTTGTTTTTTATTCGTTCGCTCCGTCCGCCGCGGCGGACGGCGTAACGTCCTCCCTGTCGCGCCCCGGCGCGAACTTCTCCCGCCAGCGCGCGATGATGGCCTGCTTCTGCGGGATGTCGAGGCAGTCCACCAGCGCCGCCAGCAGCGCCCAGTTGTCCTCCGTCACCGTCAGCGCCGCCAGCCGCTCCAGCACCGCCGCGGTCGCGGCGGGTCCGCGGGTGCT
>JAILRK010000276.1 GCA_024698225.1 Oscillospiraceae bacterium
CAAAATGATTGATTTGAAATCGCGCGTGCTTCGCACGCTCATGCCGCGCAGAGCGCGTCATGTCGTCTCATGCGATACCTACGCGCCTGCGGCGCTATCAAAATGCTTTTCAAGCATTTTGATCAGGTATCAGTATGACACGGTTTCCGCTGCCGTTGTCTTTGCCTTCATGGAAAAAAATATACCTGCCGTAACGGGACTAGCGCCTATCCGGAAGCGACGGAGAGCAAGTCTGCACGATGATATCTATTTCTATATCAGACTGCCCCTTCGCCGGTCTTCAGCTTTTCCAGCAGCTCCGCCGGGGCGCACACCGGCACGGAAGACTGTCGGTAGTCCCGCTCGTTGCGTGTGACGATGCAGTCCACGCCCGCGCGGAGCGCGGATTCGGTCATGATGGCGTCCTCAAAGTCAGGCAGCGGCGAGGTCAGCGCCTTGCGGCAGTCCAGCCCGGTGGTGTCCAGCAGCTCAAAGAGCTTAAACAGTGACGAAAGGATGCGCCGCGATTCGCTGTCGCTGTGTGTCGCCCGGTGGGTAAGATAATAGATGTCAGCCACCGATTTTGCCGTGAGAAATCCGTCGAAGTGCTTGTTGGCGGCGCTCAGAAACAGCTCCTCCGCGTCCTTGCGGAACGGCTCGCGGCTTTGCAGCGCGTCGATGACGACGCAGGTATCGACCAGCACCCTCATAGCGCGTTCAGCCTTTCCGCTTTGGCTTCCTCCAGCGTAACGCTGTCGGGAACCGCGCCGAACAGGGACTTGGCTATATCCACGCGATCCTGATAGGGGTTGGACAGCTTGGCGATGACCTTGCCGTTGCGCGTGATGTAGATGTCCTCGGTTTCGGCAAGCAGAAGGTACTTGCTCAAGTTGGATTTGAGCTCCGTGGCGGTGATGGACATGGTACGCACCTCCTTATACTTTGTGCGTTTATTATACTCTAATCGTCCGATGATTGCAACAGAATCGGACGATTTATTTTCTGCCCTTACAGCCTCTTCGCCAGCGCATCCACCGCCCGTATGTACCGTTCCACACCTGTCAATGTTGTCTCCGGCGAATCACCTTTGTGGACGTGCGCAACGAACAAGGCCTGCACGCCGAGGGCACCGGCAGCAAAACCCGCAGCTAACGCCTTCTTGCGCGAGTTCATTGCCACGCTCTACGCCGAGCGGAAAAAGCACCTGCTCGTCATCACCGTCATGCTCGCGGTCGTGTATGCCATGATTGGCATGCTGTATCTGTCCCATCTGCTGTGACGCTGTCTGCACGTTTTCAGCCAGAATTGAGCATCACTCACCACCCGCAGGCGTCAGCGCATTCATCTCCGTCTCCAACTTCCGAATCAACGACAGTATTCTCTCAAACTCCGGCTTTTCGCCGAAGATCATATTCTTCATATGCTCATAGTCGTCCCGCAAAGCGGAAAGACAGTCATCCGGCGGTATGAGGCGCATCGTACCCGGCTTTGCCAGCTCATAGTGCGCACCGCCGGCGGGATAGAAGCGATCCTTGAACGCCACGACCTGACGAAGGAGCGGCAAATCTTCAAACGCCGCCTCTTTCACAGGGCTTTGCGCCATGCACCACAGGTCGTAATAATGCCTTGAATAGCGCGGCGGGACTTTTCCGTTGGTTCGGAAGGCTTCCTTATGCAGGATTGTCACCTTTTCCCAAAACGTGCGCGTTGGAGAGACTGTTCGGAGCGTGGTGCTTGGCTTTTGGAAGACCTGCGGATACTGTTCCGCTGCAAACGGCGTGATTGTCTCCTCCTGGGTCGGCGTCCATGCGGCGAGCGCGCCGATTTCCAAACGGATGATTGGAAGGATTGAAGTCTCCGAAAACAGCCTCGGATAAGCAAAACAGACCGTCTGCGGGTCGTCGGAGCCAATCGTGACTTGAAACGCATCCGTCAAAAGAACTTGAAAAGCAGTCGCCAGCCTTGGGGCGAATTCATCCGCGAGAAAGGTCTTGGTTCGGGTATTGATTGCCTTATTGAACTTGTCCTGCTGGTGCCTGCTGCGTTCCGCCCACGGCTCGTCCTTCCCACAGCCGACCAAGCGCCAGTCCAGAATCAGGTCGATGTCCTCGGAAAAGCGGTGAATCAGGTCAAAGCATTTGGACAGGCTGGTGCCGCCCTTGAAGGCAAGATGCTCCTGCCACGGCGAACTGTGAAACAGGTAATCCAGCGTCCAGCAAACCCAAAAGTCTTTTTCAATCACCGCCTCCGGCAGAGCCTTTTCTCTGGCTGTGACCAGAAACAGCTCTTCGCGTTCCGCGTTGCTAAGCTTCGCCACATCGTTCATACTTCCGCACCTCCGCAAATTGCTTTGAGCGCCTCACGCACCCATGCCGTGACATAGCGGCTCTCTTGCAAAACCTGCCGCTTTTCTTCCGCGCTCAGTTTGCCCGACAGATAGGCTACCGTTTGGGAATCCATGTTGTCCCTGCCGAGCGCGCGAAGCGCCTGGATCAGCAGCGCCGTGAGCTCCGACACATTGTTAATCTCGTTCTTTCGGTCGGTGTGCTTGAACCGGAATTTGATTCCGTCCGTTTCATAGGTCTTATACGGGCCGTCGCTGACATAAAGCCAGACTGCCGGGATTTGCGTGGAGAGCCCCAGCAGATTCAGCGCCGTATCGCCGCAGGGCGTAATTGTCCAGCCGTAGTTCCGCGCGATTGCGTTGGCTACGGCGCTTTCCCTCGGCGGCACGGAGCGATTCAGCAGCTTACTGAAGCGCGGCTTCATATAGACGCCGCGCTTCACTTTTTCAAGCGCGCCCTCCTCGTGC
The DNA here is from genome assembly GCA_024698225.1 of Oscillospiraceae bacterium. GTDB lineage: Bacteria > Bacillota > Clostridia > Oscillospirales > Oscillospiraceae > Hominicoprocola. Next base: position 2,792 of record JAILRK010000276.1, read on the forward strand.
AACCGGCTCAAGCACATGGCGATTCTGCGCGCTTCGGCGAGATTGGAAAAATCCGCCGGAATGAAGACGTCGCCCGGCGAGGCGGCTTCCACTCTTGCGCGGACTTGCTTCAAAATATCCGGTCGTGCCATGCGATCACCTCATTTCGTTGTAAATAGTATATAGTTATTACAACGAAATGTCAACAAACTCATTTTAAGGGGCTGCAGCAAAACAGCCGAAAACGAGAACGAGGCGGCAGAAGACTGTCGCCTCGTCATATGTTTCTATGCGCGGGTCTGTGGCTCAAACGCAATTTTGAGGGTCATTCCCATTCCGTCCGCAAGGCGCTTGAGCGTTTTGAGCGACGGGTTCGCGTTCCCTTTTTCAAGCTTGCTGATGTCTCCCTGCGCGATTCCGGTCCGCTCAGCGAGTTCTTTTTGCGTCAGACCGGAGGCGTGGCGCGCGTCAATCATCGCCTGCATGATTTCATATTCCGGGGCGAGTGCTTCGTACTCCGCCTGAAACGCAGGGTCTTTCATCAATTCACTTTTCAGCGCTTCCAAATCCGTCATGTATGTTCCTCCTTCATCCGCCCCATATAATCGGCGCGATACGTCTTGGCCAACCGGATTTCGGCAGGCGGCGTCTTTTGCGTTTTCTTGATAAATCCGTGCGTTGCAATAATATTACGCCCCACAATATAGAAATAGAGCACTCTGCTGATGTCACCGGCGGATTGTATCCGTAGCTCAAATATGCCGTCACCGAGCGCTTTCGTGTATGGCTCACGGAGCTTGGGACCGTTTATCTCCAAAATTTCAAGCGCACGAATGACCCTTGCCTGCATCTTTGGCTCCAGCGATTTGATGAACTCGCTGACGGGCTTTGACCCGTCGGGCTTCGTGTAAAACGTTACAAGGTAGTTGGACATGATTCCCTTCTCCCGATGTTCTGTATCCCAATAATATAGGATAAATCCAATATTGTCAAGTGCTGTTTCCCAATCGTTTCGCCAGCTCGTCATCACCGTAATGCCCGCGGTCGTGTATGCGATGATTGGCATGCTGTATCTGTCCAACCAGATGTGACGCTGCGCGTCAGACAGGGGGCTGCATCAATTCGTGTTTTGCTGCGGCCCCTTTCCTGCGCCCTCCCTCAGATGCTCTTCGTCCGCTCCCAGCCGTCTCCGGCGTCGGTCGCGTGGCGCACAAAGCGGAAGTCGCACTTGTCGCCGCCCCGGCAGAGTGTTTGCGTGCGGATGAAGTCGGTGTACGGCAGGCTGCCGTAGTTGATGACGTCCGCGTGGCAGCACATCGCGCCCAGCTTCATCAGGCCGCGTTTGCCCAGAATTTTCGCGTAGATGCACTCGTTGCACTCAAAGTGGAACTCGTCCTTCGGGTCGTCTTTGTGCCAGGTGTAGCGCCAGCCGTAGCCGGAGCCGTGTTTGAAGCCGAAGGGGACCACCTTTTTCATCAGCGGCAGAAAGAAGCGCTTTTTCGCCAGCTTCTGCATGCCGGAGGGGTCCAAAAACTTCCACATCTCCTCGGAGACGATGCGGTACGCCTCCTGCTCCGTTTTCCCGCGGCGCTGCAGCACCTCATAGAGCGCGATGGACGTGAGAATCTGCGACATGTGCGCGTAGTTGCCCTTGTCGCAGTAATCGCGCTCCTCCGCAAGCAGCGCGTTCATCCGGCTGTATACCTCCTCCTGCACCTCCGGCGGCAGGGTCGGGAAATAGTTCTGATAGCGGCTGCCCGCCACCATCTGCCTCGGCTCATATTCTTTCATTCGGCATTCTCCTTCACGCAGTCTGTCTCCGCGCGTGCGACCTGCGTCGCCGGTTGCCCGCGCGGGTTAGTTTTCGCTAACTCTCTTGTATTATAACCGTCTTTCCTCCCTCCTGCAAGTCCTTTTCCGTGCGTCGCGGAGCGTTTTGTTTGCTTGAAGGTGTAGTCGACCCCATTTTTTTGCGCGGGAATTCCGAATGGATAAACAACAAGAGAAAGGCAGGGTATCACCATGAAACACAACAGACGTTCACTTCCGCTGACCGCGCTGCTGCTCGTGCTGCTGATGCTGGTCCAGAGCGTGACGGTGTTCGCCGCGCCCGGCGGCAAGAGCAGCGGCAGCTCCGTCTCCTACAGCGGCGCAAGCACGATTTCCTCCGCCACGACCGCCAGCGGACAGAACTATGCCAGCACGACCGCCGAGCAAAACGCGCTGCTGGTCTCCGGCGGCACAAGCACGCTGACCAACCCCACCGTGACCAAGACCGGCAGCCCCAGCGGCAGCAGCGACAATTACGACTTCTACGGCACAAACGCCGCCGTGCTGGTCTACAACGGCGCGACGCTGAACATCACGGGCGGCAGCATCACCACCGACGCCAACTACGCCAACGCCGTGTTTGCCTACGGAACCGGCGTGGTCAACATCTCGGACGCGACCATCCAAACCAGCGCACGCAACTCCGGCGGCGTGATGGTCACGGGCGGCGGCACGCTGACCGCCAACAACCTGACCGTGACCACGAGCGGCAACTCCGCCGCGGCCATCCGCTCCGACCGCGGCGGCGGCACGCTGACCGTCAACGGCGGCAGCTACACCTCCTCCGGCACGGGCTCGCCCGCCATCTACTCCACGGCAGACATCACCGTCAACGACGCGACGCTCGTGTCCACCGCCTCGGAGGGCGTGGTCGTCGAGGGCAAGAACGCGGTCACGCTGAACAACGTGACGCTGACCGACACCAACACCACCCACAACGGGAAATCCACCACGGACAAGAACATCTTCCTCTATCAGTCCATGTCCGGGGACGCCAGCGTGGGCACCTCCACCTTCACCGCAAGCGACAGCACCATCACCACGAACCGCGGCGACACCTTCTACGTCACCAACACCACCGCCGCCATCTACCTGACGGACAACACCATCATCAACAACGACGGCGACTTTCTCCGCGCGGAGGCCGCCGCGTGGGGCAGCAGCGGCTCGAACGGCGGTCTCGTCACGATGACGCTGAACGACCAGGACGTGAGCGGCGACATCGTCCTCGACAGCATCTCCACGCTGGACCTGCGCCTGACGGACGACTCCGACTACGTCGGCACCATCAACGGCGAGAACACGGCGCAGTCCGTCACGCTGACGCTGGACGCCGACTCCACCGTCACGCTGACCGGCGACTCCTACGTCACCGCGCTGAGCAACGCGGACACCGCCAACAGCAATATCTATCTCAACGGTTACCGGCTCTACGTCAACGGCACGGCAGTCAGCGCCAACACCGCCGCAGCGACGATTGACGACGACGCGGACGACACGGATACGGACGACGACGCCGACGACGACAGCGCCACGACCTTCCGCGACGTGGCGAGCAGCGCGTACTACTATGACGCCGTGTACTGGGCGGCGGAGAACGGCGTCACCGCCGGGACGAGCAGCACGACCTTCAGCCCCGACGCCGTCTGCACCCGTGCGCAGATTGTCACCTTCCTCTGGCGCGCCGCCGGAAGCCCGACGGTCACCGGCAGCAACCCCTTCACCGACGTGGCGAGCGGCAGCTATTACGCGGACGCCGTGCTCTGGGCGGTGCGCAACGGCATCACCGCCGGAACGAGCGCCACGACCTTCCGCCCCGACGCCGTCTGCACCCGCGCGCAGGCAATGACCTTCCTGTACCGCGCCTTCGGCGGCACGGCGAGCGGCGCGGCAAACCCCTTCACCGACGTGGCAAGCGGCAGCTATTACGCGGACGCCGTGCTCTGGGCGGTGAACAAGGGCGTGACCCTCGGCACGGGCGGCACGTCCTTCCGCCCCGACGCCGTCTGCACCCGCGCGCAGATTGTCACCTTCCTCTGGCGCTGCGACGAGCTTGACTGATACTGATACCTGATCAAAATGCTTGAAAAGCATTTTGATAGCGCCGCAGGCGCGTAGGTATCGCATGAGACGACATGACGCGCTCTGCGCGGCATGAGCGTGCGAAGCACGCGCGATTTCAAATCAATCATTTTGA
>JAILRK010000277.1 GCA_024698225.1 Oscillospiraceae bacterium
TCCGCACCAACAACGCCATTGAACGGCTGAACCGGGAGATCCGCCGCAGGACGCGCGTGGTGGGCTGTTTCCCGGATGGGAATTCGGCGCTGATGCTGGTCTGCGCCAGGCTGCGGCACGTTGCAGGTACACAGTGGGGCAGCAAGAAGTACATGAACATGAAGCATCTGGAGGTGCTGGACGCCTCCCTTGCCGGCTGACTTAATTCACCGGGGCTGCAAACAAATTTGCGCATAAAGCTTGACAATACCCGGCGGCACCGTCGTCTACATGCTGCTGGTGCAGGTGGTGTTCGGTTGAACCTGATACAAAGAAAAAAGCCGCCCCAAGGGGCGGTTTTTTTCTTAATACGAGCAAGTTGCTTCCACTGACGCACAGAAACAACGAATCCCATTGACGCAGCGCGGGTCACAATTCATTCAGCAGAAGAAATTCGCTTCGCCAAAGAAGTCCATCCACTTCCGAATGACCTCGCCACTGCGTGCTTCAATCACGCGAATGATATTCCGAAGAACGTTTTCCGGGATATGCGAGTTGTTGTTGCACAAAAGGCATTTTCCCGACTTTGTAATCCAAACCTTTGTTGCGTTGGCAACCGGTGCTCCCTCCGCAATATGTACAGGAACAGGCTCCAGTGGTTCGTTTTCATTTGCCCAGAAGTACACCCAGTAGGCGCCGACTTTAAAGACCTGAGGCATTGTCAAAGCCTCCTGTCTGCGCAAACTCCATAATCAGATGCGCCGTTGACTCAATGACCTCCTGATATCTGTCCATCTCCTCCGCCGAAAAGCCCTTGATATTCTCCCAGCGATAGGACGGCAGAAAACAGGACGCATGGTGAAAGCCGTCTTTCACATCCGGCTTCTCCACGTACACCTTTACTTCTCCGTTCGGAAGCATCTCGGAATGGACAATTTCCGTATCACCGTCAATTTGCAAAAACGGATACATCACTTCAAAGCACCTACCTTTCAGCGAATCATTCAAGCCTATGGCAACAGTCCCCTGACCCTCGGCAGAGCGCAGGCAACGCCGCGTTTTCAATGGTGTTCTCTCCTGTCCGCAACCCTGTGTGTCAGCCTGCTCTGCCGCTCACGGGTCCATTGCCTCAAGGTAGCATTTGCGCGCGGAGAGCAGGGCGAAGAGCGCCACGACCCAGAGCCAGAGCTCCACGGCGCCCAGCGGCAGCAGGCCCCGCTGACAGAGCGCCGCGGGCATATCCGCGATGGCGTGGAGCGCGATGGCAAAGGGGAACCACGCGCGCTGCGTGCGGTCGCGCGCGGCGAGGAAGACGAAGCAGGACAGCGCAACGTGCAGCAGCATCGCCCCGGCGCGCTCCAGCAGTCCCAGCAGCACCGCGCCGGGCGTCAGCGCCGCAAGCGTGGCGTACAGGGCGGCGAGCGCCTCTGCGTTTCCGCCCGCCAGCGCCAGCGCCGCCGGAGCGTTGCCGCGGCTCTGATAGATCGCCAGCACGGCACAGAGCAGGTACGGCGCCGCATGGAGCAGCAGCGCCTCCACGCCGCCGTGCCCGATGCCATAGGCGACGGCGGTCGTCCGCTCGGGAAAGCGGCGCTTTGTCAGCAGGAATCGAAACGCGACGAAGCGCCCCGTCTCCTCGAACACGCCGGCGGCGAGTCCGCCGTAGAGCATGTAGAGGTACGGGTTCGCACCAATCGCACGGGCGACGGCGTGGTCGCCAAGCAGGAAAAACCGATGCGCAAGCGGCTCAAGCACCAGCGCGAAGACGACGAAGACCAGCGCGCCGACGAAAAACGGCGTCCACTTCGCGCGGTGCGTCCTGCGCCACCAGAGCAACAGCCCGAGCGGCAGCGCAGTGCCGAGCGCAGCGCCAACGACGGACCAGAGGAACGTTGCGGACGGCGTCATAAGGCACCCGCCCCCTTTCTCAAATGTGGCTGTCTGCACGCAGCGGCAGCATCAAAGCGCAAAGTTGCCGTCGATGAAGACCGGAATCTCCCTGCCGTCGTGCGTCGTGCCGACGATGGAGAGGTCCGCCGTGCCGACCATGAAATCGACGTGGTTGATGGACCAGTTCAGCCCGTGCGCCTTGAGCTCCTCGCGGCTCATGGCGTTGCCGCCCTCCAGACACTCGGGGTACGCCTCCCCGAAGGCAAGGTGGCAGCGCGCGTTCTCGTCGAAGAGCGTGTTGTAGTACAGGATGCCCTGGTTGGAGATGGGCGAGTCGTAAGGCACCAGCGCGACCTCGCCGAAGCGGGATGCGCCCTCGTCCACGGTGTACGCCGCCTCAAGGAATTCCCCGCCGCGCTCGGCGTGCGACGCCACAATCTTCCCCTCGCGGATGACGAAGTGGAAGCCGTCGATGATGTTGCCGTTGTCCACCAGCGGCAGCGCGGCGTAGACGACGCCGTTGATGCCCATGCGGTGCGGCGCGGTGAAAATCTCCTCGGTGGGCATGTTGGCGACAAAGGGCTGGCCCTTGGGCGTCGCGCCGTTGCCCGCCGCCCAGAGGTGCCCCTCCGGCAGCTCGATGGTCAGGTCGGTGCCGAGGCTGTTGGTGTAGTGCAGGCTCTTGAAGCGCAGGGCGTTGAGCTTGTCCTTGCGCGCCTTTAGCGTGGCGAGGTGCGCGCGCCAGCGCGCGGCGGATTGCCCGTCGCCGGTGATGCGGACGGTCTCAAAAATCGCGTTCCACAGCGCCGCCATCGCCTCGTCCTCGCTTTTGTCGGGGAAGACCTTCTTCGCCCAGCTCGGGATGGGCACCGCGGCGATGCACCAGGGCGCGTCGTTGTTCATATAGGCGTGGTAGTAGGGCTCCAGCGCCTCTCCGGCGGCGCGCTGGGCGCGCACGATGCGCCCCGTGTCCACGCCGCGCAGCGTCTCGGGGTCCGTGGCGTCGATGACCAGACGCGGCACGCGCGCGGCGGCATAGTCGTTGAAAAAGCGCCTGCGCCACTCCGGCACCTCGTCGAAGACCCCGTCCGCGGCGCGCAGATAGCGCTCGCGCGTGAGCCGGTCGTCGCTCCACGAGAGCACCACCTCGCGGCAGCCCGCGTCGTAGGCGGCGGAGGCGCAGAGGCGGGCAAAGTGCGCGCATTCCACGGGGGACTGAATCAGCAGCGTCTGGCCCGGCTGCAGGCTCAGGCCAATCTCGATGAGCAGGTTTGCGTATTCCTTCTGTTTGTTTTCCATAACGTCTCCTAAATTCCCAGCAATACTCTTGCAAAATTGAAGTAGATGAGCAGTGAAACCGCATCCACCAGCGTCGTGATGAACGGGGAGGACATCACCGCCGGGTCAAAGCCCAGCTTGTGCGCCAGCAGCGGCAGCACGCAGCCGATGACCTTTGCGCAGATGACCGTCAGCAGCATGGTGATGCAGATGACCAGCGCGATGGACACGGTGATCGGGTTGTGGAACACCAGCCGGTCAATGAACATGATTTTGAGGAAGTTTGCCACAGACAGCGTCGCGCCGCAGATGACGCCCACGCGAATCTCCTTCCAGATGACCTGCGGCAGGTCGGCAAACTCAATCTCGTCCAGTGAGATGCCGCGGATGACCGTGACGCTCGCCTGACCGCCGCAGTTGCCGCCGGTGTCCATCAGCATGGGGATGTACGCCGTGAGAATCGCCATGGCGGCGAGCGCGCTCTCAAAGCCCGCGATAATCTGCCCCGTGAACGTGGCGGAGACCATCAGCAGCAGCAGCCAGGGAATGCGTGCCTTCCAGGTCTCCCAGATGCCGGTTTTGAGGTAGGGCTTGTCGGAGGGCAGCATGGCCGCCATCTTCTCGATATCCTCCGTCGCCTCCTCCTCCATGACGTCGATGGCGTCGTCGAAGGTGACGATGCCGACGAGGCGGCCCTCGGCGTCCACCACGGGCAGGACGAAGAAGTCGTACTTGCTGAACGCCTGCGCCACTTCCTCCTTGTCCTCCAGCGTTTTGACGGAGATGACGTTCGGGTCCATAATCTCGCCGACGACGTCGTCCTCCTCGGCAAGCAGCAGGTCGCGGATGGTGACCACGCCCAGCAGATGCCGCCCCTCGTCAGTGACGTAGCAGACGGAGATGATCTCCATGTCCGACGCCGTGCGCCGGATGCGCTTGAAGGCGTCCTGCACGGTCATGGTGCGCTTGAGGTCGATGGTCTCCGTCGTCATCAGCGAGCCGGCGGAGTCCTCGGGGTACTTCAGAATCTCGTTGATGCTCTGGCGCGTCTCGGGGTCGGCGTGGCGCAGAATGCGCTTGACGACGTTGGCGGGCATCTCCTCGACCAGGTCGGCGGCGTCGTCCACGTACAGCTCGTCGAGAACCTCCTTGAGCTCGGTATTGGAAAACCCGCGGATGAGCAGCTCCTGCTCGTCCGGCTCCAGCTCAACGAAGACCTCCGCCGCCGGCTCCTTGGGCAGCAGGCGGAACAGCAGCGGGAGCTGGTCCTCGTCCAGGTCCTCAAACAGGGCGGCGATGTCCGCCGGTTCCAGCTGCACCAGTTGGTCGCGCAACGCGGCGTACTGCTTGCGCTCCAGCAAATCGCGGATACACTCCAGCAGTTCCTCCCGATGCTCTTCAAAATCAACCATAACGGCTCTCCTCCCTTCCGGATGGCTGTGTTTGTCCCATATGGGTCGGTATCTTGTTATTGTATTCGTTTTTCCGCGCCGTGTCAAGGTTCCCGCACGTGCCGGCGTGGCGGTTCTCTCCCGGCTCCGCCGCCGGGGGAGCGGCGCGGGACCGGCGCGTGCGGGCGGAGCACATGGGGTGGCAGAGCGGCGCAATGCGTCAACTTTCCGTCAGGCAAGCGCAGATTGCGCATTGAAATCCGGAAACCGCCATGGTATAATTCGAAACTGAGTTTATATGTGGTCTGCGCGCGCTGTTGCTGCGGCGTGCGCGCCGGGGGGCGTCATGGTCTTTGCTTCAACGGTTTTTCTGTTTCTCTTTCTCCCGCTCTCCCTCGCCCTGTACTACAACCCGCTGTGCCGCACGCGAGGCTATCGCAACGCGGTGCTGCTGGCAGTCAGTCTGGCGTTCTATGCCTGGGGTGAACCGGTGTTCATCTCGCTGATGCTGCTTTCGATTCTGTGGAACTACGTCTGCGGTCTGCGCATCGCCGCGCACGAGGACAAGCGGCCGCGCAAGGCGTGGCTGACGGCGGCCATCGTCTTTGACCTGCTGCTGATGTTCATCTTCAAATACCTCTCCTTCACCTTTGAAAACGTCGGGCTGCTGCTCGGCAGCGGCATGCTGCCCAGCCTGCGCATCAACCTGCCGGTGGGCATCTCGTTTTTCACGTTCCAGATTATGTCCTACGTTTTCGACGTGTACTATCGCAAGACGGAGGCGCAGCGCAACATTGCCCGTCTGGCGCTCTACATCTCCATGTTCCCCCAACTGATAGCGGGCCCGATTGTGCGCTACGGCACGGTCGCCCATGAGATTGAAGCGCGGGAGGAGACGATTTCCGATTTCTCCCGGGGCATGACGCGCATGGTCTGCGGGCTTGGCAAAAAGGTCCTGCTGGCGAACTACGTCGCCCAGATTGCCGACAACGTCTTCTCCCTCGTCGGCACGGAGCTTGCGGTGTCCACCGCATGGCTGGGCGCGGTGGCGTACAGCTTTCAGGTCTACTTCGACTTCTCCGGCTACAGCGACATGGCAATCGGCATGGGGCTGATGTTCGGCTTTCACTTTGAGGAGAACTTCAACTACTCCTTCACCTGTGACAGCATCACCGATTTCTGGCGGCGGCAGCACATCTCGCTGTCCCGCTGGTTCCGCGACTATGTATACATTCCGCTGGGCGGCAGCCGCGTGTCGAAGCCGCGCTGGGTGTGGAACATTTTTGTCGTCTGGCTTCTGACGGGCATCTGGCACGGCGCGAACTGGACCTACTGGATATGGGGCCTGTATTACTTCGTGCTGCTGGTATTTGAAAAGTTCACGCGCTTTCCCACGCAGCTCACCGGCCGCTCGCGCCCGCTGCGCCACGTCTACGCGCTGGTTCTGACCGCCGTGGGCATGGTCATCTTCCGCGCCGAGAGCGTGCCCCACACCTTCCGCTACATCGCCAACATGTTCGGCGTCGGCGCCTCCGGTCTGACGGACGGCATGTTCTCCGCCTACCTGCGCAGCGGCGCGTGGGTGCTGCTGGCCTGCGCGCTGTTCAGCACGCCCGTGCTGCCGCGGCTTGCCGCGGTGTTCGAGTCCGGCAGGCTGAAAAACTCGCCGACCGCAGTCGCCCTGTATGACGTGCTGCGCTCGCTGGCGCTGCTGAGTCTGTTCGCGCTGTGCATCGCCGTGTGCGCCAAGAGCGCCTACAACCCCTTCATTTATTATCACTTCTGAGCCGCGACCCATCGCACAGAATCGTCAGGGAGGTGTCGCCTTGCCCCGCAAAAGCATATATGACGTTGCCGCGCTGGCCGTCGCCGTCTGGCTCTTTGCCATGATGCTGGGCATCGGTGCGCAGATGCTCTCCGTGCCGCCGGAGGCAAAGGCGGAGGCAAACGTCCTCAGCGAGCAGGACGCGGAGCGCGCGCGCGCCGCAGCGAAGCTTGCGCAGATGACGCGGGAGGAGCGCGACACGCTGCGCGACCGGGACGGCGTCGTCTGGGGCATTCAGATTGACTGGGCGTCGCTCTATCCCGCGCAGGAGAGCGCCCCCACCGCCCCCACGGGTCTTGCGCGGCTGGGCGAGCGGCTGGACGCGTTGCGCGCCGTCACCGCCCCCTATGAGGCGCGCGTGGCGGAGCTGGAGAAGTTCGTCGACGACTATGCCACCGACCACGCGCCCGGCTATCAGCAGATGGTGGAGTTCGCCAACCGCTATGACACGGTCATCGGCTGGAACATCGTGGACATGTCGAGCTACAACCCCGTCGTCATGGCGGAGGACAACTATTTCATCACCTGCGTTGCGCGCCAGGACCAGAGCGCGCGTGCCGCGGAGATTGTCGCGCTGGACGAGTACTGCCGCGCGCACGGCATGCAGCACCTCTACGTCACCACGCCGAACGACGCCTGCCGTGACGACGCGGGCATCGTCGACGTCATCGACTTCTTCAACCAGAACGCCGACCGGCTGCAGCACGCGCTGCGCGACGCGGGCGTGGACACGATGGACCTGCGCGATGCGCTGCACGCCGACGGTCTGAACCACCACGCCTGTTTCTTCCAGACCGACCACCACTGGCTGCCGGAGACGGGCTGCTGGGCGGCCGGCAAGATTGCACAGCGGCTCAACGACGCCTACGGTTTCCACATTGACACCTCGGTCTTCGCGCCGGAGTACTGGCGCGCGGACGTGTACCACGACTGGTTTCTCGGCTCGCAGGGCAAAAAAGTGACGCTCTCCCGGGCGACGCCGGAGGATTTCAGACTTCTCTACCCCAAGTTCCAAACGGAGTTCCACATCGAGATTCCCACGCTGGACCTGGACAAGAGCGGCAGCTTCTCCGTGTTCTACCGCTACAACGCCCTGCGCACCCTCGACTACTATAAGGAAAGCCCCTACTCCTCCTATCTCTACGGCGACCGCGCGCTCACGCGCATCCACAACCTGCGCGCGCACGACGGCAAGCGCGTGCTGATGCTGGGGCATTCCTTCGACAACTGCGTGATTCCCTTCCTTGCCACGGGCATCGAATACATAGACTCCATCGACCTGCGTGAATTCACAGGCGACCTCTATACCTATCTGGAGAACAACCACTACGACCTGGTCATCGAGCTCTACACGGAGTAATTGCGCCGTGAGCGCCCGGACACATGAACACCGCGGGCCAGTGCGCCCGCACAAAGGAGGTACCCATGAAAATCATCATCGTCGGCCTCGGTAAGGTCGGCTACGCCATCGCCCAGCAGCTTGAGGGCGAACACCACGACCTTACGCTGGTGGACGCAAGCGCGGACGCGCTTTCGCGCGCGGAAAACTCGATTGACGCGATGTTCGTCACTGGAAACGGCGCGGGCGTCGGCACGCTCATTCAGGCGGGCGTGCGGGACGCGGACCTCATCATCGCCGTGACCGAAAACGACGAGGTCAACCTCATCTGCTGCCTGATGGCGAAGAAGCTGGGCGCCAGGCGCACCATTGCCCGCGTCCGCAACCCGGAGTACTTCCGCGAGGCGGCGGTGCTGCGCCGTGAAATCGGGCTGGACTACACCATCAACCCCGAATACGCCGCGGCGCAGGAGATTGCGCGCATCCTGCGTGTGCCTGCCGCGTTCAGCGTGGAAAGTCTTTCCCGCGGGCTGGTGGAGCTGATTGGCTTCCAGCTCACCGAGGGCGGCGCGATGGCGGGCGTCTCGCTGACGGATTACAACCGCCGCCACCCCGGCAGCGTGCTCATCTGCGCCGCCAAGCGCGGCGATGAGGTCATCGTCCCCAACGGCAGCTTCGTGCCGCAGGCGGGCGACCTGCTCTACGCCATCGGCTCCCCGAGCGAGACGACCCGCGTGCTCAAGAACACCGGGCGCGAGGTCTCCCCCGTGCGCCGGATTTCCATTCTCGGCGGCGGGCGCGTCGCGCTGTACCTCGCCTGGGCGCTGGAGGGCACCGGCGCACAACTGACCATCGTCGAGCGC
>JAILRK010000043.1 GCA_024698225.1 Oscillospiraceae bacterium
CGGTGCCGGTCGTTCCAGGTCAGGTCCCAGAAATTCACCGCGAGCTTGCCGAGCGTCTCGTCAATCAGCGGCATATTGGTCAGCGCCGCCGGGCGCATCGGGATGTCCTTCTCCTCCTGCTTCTCCGCCACGCGGTAGAAATACGCGTGGAATTCGGCGTCGCCGCGCTGCTCGGTGTGGTGCTCGTAGCCCAGCCCCTCCATCACCTCATAGAGCGGGATGGGCTCGAAGGACTGGACGACCTCCAGCCCGCTGCCCGCGGGAAGCTGCATTGCCTGCCGCCTGAGCCCCGGGAAAAAGTTCCCCTGCACCCCCCGGACGTCAATCGTTTTGAACGCGCCCGTTTTCTTCTGCCAGTCCGTGTAACTCATGTGTGAAACCTCCGTCAATCCAAAATATTCCCGTCCCTCGTGATGGTGACGACCTGCCAGGGGAGAAACTTCCCGCTTGCGCGCAACGCAGTCTCCACCGCGCGCTGCAGTCCGCCGCAGCAAGGCACCTCCATCCGCACGATGGTCACGCTTTTCACGTCGTTGTCACGGAGGATGGCGGTCAGCTTCTCGCTGTAATCCACCGCATCCAGCTTCGGACAGCCGATGAGCGTGATTTTGCCCCGCATAAAGTCCTCGTGCAGATTGGCGTAGGCATAGGCCGTGCAGTCTGCCGCAATCAGCAGCTTCGCCCCGTTGAAAAACGGCGCCTGCGTCGGCATCAGCTTGAGCTGGCAGGGCCACTGCCCGAGCCGGGACGCCGCTCTCGCGTCGCGGACGGGTGCTGCCGCCGCCTCCGTCGTGAACTGCATCATCCGCTGACCGGGACATCCCGCCGCCTGCGGGACCTGTGTCGTTTCGTTCGTGGTTTCGCTCTTCATGTTCGCTCTCTCCTTTGCCGCCTGTACGGCGTGTGCATCGTATGCGGGCGCCTCCCGCTCCTCGAAGCTGATGGCACCGGTGGGACAGCCGGGCAGACAGTCGCCCAGCCCGTCGCAGAAGTGTTCGCGCACCAGCCGCGCCTTGCCGTCGATGACCTCAATGGCGCCTTCGTGACAGGCGCTGGCGCACAGTCCGCAGCCGTTGCACCTGTCCTCGTCGATGTGAATGATTCTGCGCTTCATGCAATCACTTCCTTGTTCGTTCTGTACGCAGTATACGGCAACTGCATCAAAAAATCTGTATCCAGGGATACACATCCGACGCGTTTTGGTGTATCCTTATGGCAGGTAAAGGGAAAGGAGGGGATGACAATGGACCTGTCCCTGCTGGAGAAGAGCGCGCTGTTTCACGGCGTACCCGTCGCGGACATCCGCGCCGCGCTGGAGGAGACGCCCCACCACGTCCGGCAGTATGAGAAGGGCGAGGTCGTGTTCCGCCTGCTGGAGAGCGCGGAGCGAGTTGGCGTTGTGTTGCGCGGGCGCGTGGAGGCGCAGAAGTCCTTCCCGAACGGCAGCCAGGTCAACGTGTCCGTCCGCGGACCCGGCGCGCTGATTGGCCCGGCGGCGGCGTTCGCAAAAAACCGGCGCTATCCCTGCGACATGGTCGCGCTGGAACCGGTCAGCCTTCTGCTGCTGTGGCGGGAGGACTTGCTGCGGCTTATGCAGCGGGACGAGCGCGTTCTGGAGAACGTCACCACGGAGGTCGCCTCCGCCACCTACATGCTGCAGCAGCGCGTGGAGCTGCTCTCCTACAGCGGCATCGCGCAAAAGGCCGCCTTCTGGCTGCTGACACAGGCGCGGCAGAGCGGGACGAACCGGGTCCGCATTCCCGGCACGATGACCGACTGGGCGTTGCGCATGAACGTGTCGCGCCCCTCGCTGTACCGCGAGCTGAGACGCCTGGAGGAGCGCGCGGTGCTCCGCTGCGCGCCGCCGTTCATTGAGATTCGGGACGCGGCGGCGCTGCAGGCGCTGCTCAGCGAGACCCGCCGTGGCTGAGCGCGGGGCGAGAGGGAAAAAGCGGCGCGCCTGCCCACCGAAGTCGGCGGGCAGGCGCGCTGTCTGCGCGTGCGCAGGGTACTTTATGTGTGTGTTCGCGCAGCGTTCCCCTACGGGACGAGCGCGCGGAAGGCGAGCGGCAGGCCGCGGTGGACGAGGTCCTCGGGGGTGACGCAGTAGGCGCTCAGCTCCTGCGTGAGCAGGTCCCCCGCCTGCGCGTGCAGCCAGACACCGCAGCAGGCGGCGTGCTCCGCCGTGGCGCCCTGTGCCAGCAGCGCGGCAATGACGCCGGTCAGCACGTCGCCGCTGCCGCCCTTGGCGAGCGCGCTGCCGCCGCAGCGGTTTTCCAGCACGTCGCCGTCCGGCGTGGCAATCAGCGTGCGGTGACCCTTGCGCACCAGCGTGCAGCCGTAGCGCACCGCGAAGCGCCGCGTGGTCTCCACGCGGTCCAGCCGCGCCAGCGCGTCGAGCGAGACGCCCAGCAGCCGCGCCAGTTCCCCGTCGTGCGGCGTGAGAATGGTCGTGCGCCCGCGCCGCGCCTCGAGCGCGCTCATGTCCTCCGCCAGCGCATTGAGCCCGTCCGCGTCCAGTACGACGCTCTGCTCTGTTTCCCACAGCAGGTCGTGCACCAGCGCGCTCACGCCCGCGCTGCGTCCCAGCCCGGGGCCGAGCGCCAGCACGTCACAGCCGCGCAGCCGCTCGCGAATCGGCGCGGCGGCCTCCGCGCTCAGACGCGCGCCGTCGTCGGGCAGCGGGAAGGGCATGGCGCAGACGCACTTTGCCGCCTCCGCCGCCCAGATGCACTGCGGCACGCCGAGGAAAACCAGTCCGCAGCCGCTGTGCACGGCGGCGCGCGCGCTCAGATATGGCGCGCCGGTGTAGCCCACCGCGCCGCCGACGATGAGCAGCTTGCCGAAATCGCCCTTGTGTCCGTCCTCCCGCCGCGGCGGCAGCGCGGCGGCGACATAGTCCCGGCCAATCGTTCGCATGGCAGTTCCCTCCCCTTGCGTCGTGTCGTGTGTGGCGTCCCGTTCTGTTGAAAATTTTATCACAGTCGCTACGAAAACGGTAGCATTTTTTTCTCCGGCGTGATAGCATTGGGCATAACCGAAAACGAGGTGTTGTGTATGGACGCATTTTTGAAAACCTGTCTCATCGTCTGCCCGCTGGTCTTCCTCGCGGGCTTCGTGGATTCCGTCGCCGGGGGCGGCGGAATCATATCGCTGCCGGCGTATCTGATGGCGGGGCTGCCCGCGCACCTTGCCGCCGGGACGAACAAGGTCGTCAACGGCTGCGGCACGCTGACCGCCACCGTCCGGTATTTCCGCAACGGCAGCGTGCGCCTGCGCGCCGCTGTCGCCGCGGCGCTGGG
>JAILRK010000079.1 GCA_024698225.1 Oscillospiraceae bacterium
CAAAATGATTGATTTGAAATCGCGCGTGCTTCGCACGCTCATGCCGCGCAGAGCGCGTCATGTCGTCTCATGCGATACCTACGCGCCTGCGGCGCTATCAAAATGCTTTTCAAGCATTTTGATCAGGTATCAGTATGAGATTGACCGTGTTTCCGAGATATACCTCATTCTCGAGAATTCTGCTTACGGCTGGACCGTTCCACTGATATGGCTCGTTTATGTTCATCCCGCCAAGCTCCACGCCATACTTGACATAGTAGGAATAAGCTGGTGTCGGAACATTCTCGCTTGCGAGCTGTTTAGCGAAAGGAGCGTGCGCGGAAGATTGACTACTATCAGTTCGGTCGGCTCAACATGATTTGCGAGCCGGTTTCCTCCTCTGTCTTTACCGAGGTGCTGTACGCGGACGGTATCTACGATGTGCTGGACTACTGCGTCCGCGCGTGCATCATGGAGGAGTATCCCGCGCGGCGATGCAAGAACTGCGGGAAGTGGTTCATCCTGACGGGGCATCAGGGCTTGGAGTATTGCAACCGTCCGTTCGACGACAAGGGGCACACCTGCCGCGACGTCGGCGCGGGTCTGACGTGGGAAAAACGAAGCCGCGACGACAAACCGTTCATGGCGTACCGCAAGGAGTACAAGAAGCGCTTCGCGCGCATCAGGGCAGGGCGCATCTCGAACGAGGAGTTCCTCGCGTGGGGCAAACGCGCGCGGGCGCAGAAGCGGGCGTGCGACAAGGACAAAATTACGCTCGACGAGTTTATCGAGTGGCTGGAGAATTCGTAGACGCGCATGGCGCGGGCAGCGATTAAGGCTGCCCGCGCCGCGCGTTATCGTACGTTGTGGTGTTCTGATGTCTGTCATTCCTATGTGCTCGACCACAGCTTGCACAGCGGCTTCATGCTGCCGTCCGTCAGAAACAACCTGAACGAGGCGCCGCTGCCGGACAGGGTAACCGTGCCGGATTCTCCGGGATGATCGAGAGTCTTTGCATCCGTCATCCTGCCATTGTCATACCGTGCGGCGATGAGCTTCGCGCCGTTGGGAAGGTTTTCAATCGCGTACGTGATCGTTCCGCCGCTGACGTCGGCGGTGATTCGGGGCTTGCCGACCACAGTGGGAAGCGCGCCGCCGCTGTACACGTTCAGCACATCTGTCTCGTCGCCGTCCTGAACGCTCATCAGCACGATCTCGTTGTCCAGCACCAGCGCCGCGCTGTCGCGGAAGCTGTCGCCGGTCGTGACCGCTTTCAGCTCCGCCGCATCTGTCAGGCGTGTGCCGTCCGTCTCAAACACCGCCGCGTACAGGTTCGCGTCGCGTAAAACCTTCCGGTTCAGCGCGTTGTCGGTGCCGTTCACCGCGTCCGCCATGTCGCCGGCGTCCGTTTCGCTGTTCGCCAACCATGTCACCACCAGCACGTCGCCCGACAGCGCCAGCGATGCGTGCGACGCGTCCGGCGCGTCCGTTGCCGTGGTGATACGGTTCCATCCGTCGCCGCTGCGGTACAGGCTCAGGCCCTGATCCGTCTTGCACGCCAGATAGGCGTCCGTGCCGTTCGACGCCAGCGTAATGTTGCCAAGCGCCGCCTGCATCGTTTTCGCGGACACCGTGCTGCCGTTCCACTGCTTCGTGGTGACAACGCCGTCGCCGTTCATCATGGCCACCATCAATCCGCCGTTCACGGCCGCCGCCGCTGCGTCGTACAGCGCCTCGTCCTTCGCCAGCTCCTGCGCCGCGCCGAAGGTCGTACCGTCAAACCGGTAGCCGCTGACGCTCAGGTGCTCCGCGATCGCGCCCTCCGCCGTCTTCACCGCCGCAAGGAACACATTATCGCCGTCACGTGTCAGCATCAGCCGGGACGCCACCTCGTTCGGCAACGCCTCGACGGTCTGCGCCGCACCGTCCCACGCGCCGCCGATCACCGTACCGACCGCGCACTTCACCACCGACGGTGGGCAGGTCTCCTGCATATGCTCCGGCGCGATCTCCGTCCATACCACCAGATAGCTGCCGTCGTCCAGCGATACCACGTCATAAGCCGGGATCACACCGTCCGTCTCCGCGACCGTGACCGGCGTGTTCCATGTCTGATCGCCCGCATACTCGCTGAGCATCACGCGCATCTTGCCGCCCTTTGCCGCCATATCCGTGTAGACAAACGTACCGCTTTCGTCCGCGGCGTAGCCGCCGATGGGAAGCAGATTATTGACCACCGTTTCCGGCTGCGCGTTGAAGGTTGAGGTCGTGAAATCGTCGCGCGTCATCAGGTTGTCCTGATGGACGACGATCTGCGCCAGCTCGAACTGCGTCTCCGTGCCAAACTCCTTGCGGAACTTCCAGAACGGCCACTCCCAGTGCTTTGCGCCGTTAAGGAACCACGTTCTGAGCTTGATGTCCAGCTGGAACGCGCAGTTGCCGGCAATCGCGAGAGGCTTGAACCATTTGGCCTTCGTCATCTCAAACTCCAGCGTCACCATGTCGTTCAGCCGCAGAAGCTGGCTCTCGCCGGTCAGCTTGAACCCGGCTTCGCCGACCACCGCCTCGCCGAACGCCTTGGCGTAGATGCTGCCTCCCGCGCCCACGCCGATACCAAGATCAATCTTGTTATGATCTCCCTCCAAATAGGTATATTTGAAGTTGCCGCTGACGCCGCCCAGCAGACGCGCCTGAAGTCCGGCGTCCGCCACGCCCTTCGCAATCAGCTTGCCGAGTACCGAGCCGACGCCCGGCAGCGCCGCGAACGATGCCATCTTCATCGCGCTGAGCTGCGACTTGACGTTGAATCGTCCCGCCAGCGAGACGTTCGTCTCCTCCGGTGTCGTGTCGTTGAACGCGTCGACCAGCTCCGTGCTCTTCTTTGTAAACAGGACGGAGGGCGGATCGGTCACCTCATATTCGATCTTGACTGGCAGGGCGTCGCTCCCGTTGAGCCAGTTCTTCATGCCGGCGGGCATATAGTTGGCGGGATCCATTAGCTTGCCGAACCTGCCCTCATCCGCGCTCCATTGCGCCGCCTGCATCTCGACCATGTAGCCGTTCTCCTGCGCGTGCCGTTTCCCGTCCACCTTGAGCGTCATGCCGGCGCGCGTCGTCATGCCAGTCGTCATCGGCGCAAGGCTCATAAATGACCCAGTCGTTTTCGGCGAGTACGTCAGGCCGGTGATCAGCTCGCCGATCAACTCGTAGTCATAGGTGAAATATCCGTCGTCATCCACCTGGATATCCGCCTTGAAGGACGCGCTGGGAATCGGGATGAAACAGCCCGTATCCGTCACCATCTTCGGGATCGACGCCTGCAGCTTTTCCAGGCCGCGGCTCACCGCTTCACCGCCGACCGCCTTCAGGTTCGCCATTGCGCCGATGGTGTTCAGGTAATTGCCCATGAACCCTCCCACGCGCACGCCAATCAGCTGGCTGTTATCCATCTCGCCGTACTCAATGTTGTAGATCTGCGCCGCGCCGCGCTGCGTGAGAACCAGCAGGCACGGGCGGAACGCGTCGGGCGGCAGCTCGTATACCGGCACCAGCGCCGAAAGCTTCATCCGGTCGAACGTATGATCCCCGTTCTCTTTTCTGCTGAAGCCGATCGCGCCGCTGTAGCTCTCGCCGGTATAGCGCTGCACAAACACATTCCGCTCCTTCAGGCTGTCCAGCCATGCGTACAGCTCGGAGGGGTTGTACTTGTCGGCGCTGCAATCCGGCACCTGCAGCGGTTTCGGTGCGTCGCTGAAATCCTTGTTCTCAAACTCCTTGCGGTCGATGAGGTAATACTCCGTGATGTAGTCGTTTTGAAAGAGGTCTACCTCCGCTTCGATCGTCATGATGAACTGCAAGTTGTTGTCGACGCGGTTGAGGACGATATCGACCTCCTGCTCGTTGCCGCAGTAGTTCACGCCCGGCAGGAACGCGCCCCGCCGGTCCTGCGTCACCGAGCCGTCCACGAACGTCGGCTGTTTCAGCCGCGGCAGTGCGATCGTCTGTGCTGTGCCCGCGACCAGCTCCGCCGCCGGAACGGTGTGTTTCTTCCCCGTGTAGCCCTTCGCGGTGACCTTGACCGTGTAATCCTGATACGTCAGGCCGCCCACCGTCTGCCCGGAGTAGTTCTCCGACGGCGTGAGCGACACCTTGCCGCTCTTATCTGTCTTCCGCACGACCGGCTCGGAGCGGACAGCGCCCTCGATGGTCACGTCCGCGTCCGCGACAGGGTTGCCCGCGTCGTCGCTGACCGTCAGCTCGAAGCCGTACTGTTTGCGGATCAGCGGAACGAGGAAGGTTTCCGTCCGCGACGTGCCGCTGTCCGAAGCGGTTTCGCTCATCACGCCTGTGACCGCGCTGCTGTTCGGGCACTTCCATTCGTCGGAATCGACTGTGACCTGCGACACCCGGCTCGTCAACGTCTGGTTGGCGAGGGGCTGCGCGCTGGACACCGTGACGGGCTTGCCGTCGATGCCGGTCAAGGTGATCGTAACGGGCACGTCCAGCGTCGCCGTGTTCGCGTCGCCGTTGCCGAACTCCACCGCCTGCGCCCGTATCGTGCGCGGGTTGAGCAGGTTCTGCACCTCCTCCTGCGTCATGACGTGCGCGCCGCCCGTCGCCTCGCCGGTGAAGAAGTTGATATGGCAGGTCGGGCTGGCGTTTCGATCCAGTTCGACCGAAAACCAGAAGTCCTGCTGCTGCATCGCCTTCAGCTTTGGGTGCTCCTGCACGTTGCGCTCGACGAACATATTCCCCAGCAGCGGCCAGTTCCGCCCGTCCAGCGCGGAGCAGAAGTACAGCGTCACGTTCCCGTCGGGAAGGGCGGTGTACAGCTCGTCGTCCCAGCTGTGGCGGTGATGATAGTTCTGCCTCATCTGCGGAACGCAGAACACCTTGCCCGGGATCTTGTCCGTGGAATACGCCGCCAGCGTATAGAAGTCGTACGAATCGGCGAGCTCCGGGTTCCTGACATTGCTGTACTGTGCCCGCTGGTCGATGTCCTTCGACGGGTCATACAGGCTGTAGCTCACGGTGATGTAATACGGCTTTTCGTCGCCGCCGCTGCCGCCATCGCCCGAGTCGGCAAGCAGCTCCGCCTGATCCTCCGTCGTCTCCGGCGCAGCCGCGTCGCCCGGCGGCTCCGAAGCATCGCTTTGCAGCAGCCCGACGGGCGGATCCGGCGGCGTATAGCTCCCCGTCGGGTCATAGCTGCCGTCATCCATGATGTTGGGGCTTTCCATCGCCGCGTCCGTGACGCTGCTGCCCCGCTTGGTCACCTTGAAATTGGCGTACATCCCCGGGTTTTCTTTGATCTCCTTCAGCCGTTTCTGACCGGGGTATTCATAGTGGTCAAATTCCCAGACCTCCGAGTGCGTCCATTTTCCGTCTACCTTAGACCATTTTTCGTGATAGGCGTATACCTCCTTCGTCTCCATGTCAATGCTCTCTTCGGTATAGCTGGGAAGCCAGTAGAACTGGAAATAGAAACCGCCGTTGTCGGGGTCGTCGTCGTACAGCTCGTCAAGGCTGGTGTGACCGGGCTTGTCCTGGTCGAAGGCGACGCTGACGTCGTCGTCCCTGTAGGTGCCGAGCGGCCACGGATTGTTCCCCTCGTCATTCGGATTGTTGATATCCACGTAATCCTCCGGGAAGGGATGCTGCGCATCGGGCAGCTGTCCGGGGGCGGGGAAATCGTAGAATTGGACAGTCCGCCCTGCGAACGGCACCCACGCCCACTCGTTTGAATTGGGATCTTTTTCCAGCGTCTCAACATCCAGATGCGAGAGCTGGTCGTTCAGCGTATAGGTAAACGTGTAATCGCCTGGCTCCAGCGCGCTGAACACCGCTGGAAAACGCTTGCCCGTCATATCGCGGGTCTCCGACGCGGCGCCGCTCATGGCGACGGTCGCGCCGTTGCTCTCGGTGTGATAGTTCGAGGTGTAAAAGTTGTTGTGGTAATCGCCGTACCACCGGCTCTTTTCCTCGGCGGTCGGCGATTCGCAGCCGGTGAGCAGGTGCATCTCCGCCGCCGTCTCCATGTTGATGCCGACGCCGCTGTACAGGTTCCGGTCGCCCAGCGCGTAGGTGAACTTCTTCTCCATCAGCTCCAGGTCGGCGACGACCGTGCCGGAGGAGAGGTTCATGCCGGAGATCTCGCCGTAGGGCTTGCCGTTGCCGGAGGACAGCCACGCCCACGCCGACGCGCGCGTGCCCGTCCACTCGCCCACGCAGGGCCAGCCGCGGGTCTCCCAGTCGCCGTATACCTCGTCGGTCGCGCCCTCGTGATAGATGAGGTGCCCGCCGAAGTAGTCGTCATATTCGCTGCTGACCAGCTCCACGCCGTACAGGCCGGGATTCAGGGTGACGCCATACCAGCCGTCGGCGTCCGTCATCAGCGTGATGCCCTCGGAGAAGTCCACCTCGTCGGGATTCTCCACCTCCGCCCATGCTGTGTTGAGCTGCGGATAGTAGGGCGAGGGCTTGATGCGGATCTCCGTATTCGCCAGCGGCGTTGTGGTGATGCTGCCGTCGTCGTTCATGTCGGAAATGTACAGCGTGCCGGAGAAGCTCACCGGAGACGCCGTGACGGGGATGACAGCCTCCGCTGTCTCGCCCAGCGCGACCGACGCCGCGCCGGAGCCGTCGAAGTCGGCATAGAAATACTTGGGGCCGTAGCGGGTGCCTTCGGTGCTGCTGTAGATCTCCTTCCTCTCGCCCGGCTCGCCCTTCGCCTCGATGGAGACATAGCGCTTCACAGAGCCGTTGGCGGCGACGCCGTAGGTGCCGGGCAGGAGCATATCGAATGTCGCCTCGCCGTTTTCGTCCAGCTCCCGGCTGCGGACAATGCCCTCGGTCAGCGTGCCGAACACGCCGACGAGATCAACGGTCATCAGGTCGCGCCCGCTTCCGCCGAAGGAGGGCTTGCTGCTGGTCGTTCCGCTGCCCGTGGTCTTTTTGAAAATATCGGGGTCGGCATAGTCGGAGGCAAGCGTCACCTTCAGTCCGGAGTTGATGAACGCCGGTTTCAGCGCGACGGCGGTCTTGGTGAACTTGCCGCCGCCGTCGGCATATACGGTTTCCTCCGACGGTTCATAGCCGATGCCGACGGCAGAGACCGTCCATGTGATCGGCACCAGCTGTTCGACGTTGGCGACGCCGTTTTCATCGGTGGTTGCCTGCGCTTCAAGGAGCGGGGTTTCCCGCTTTGTGTCCGCGGGGTCATAGCCGTTCAGGGTGACGGTCATGCCCTTCAAGGGCACGTTGTCCCGCTCTGTCTTCGGGTCGTAGCCGGTGACGGTGACGGTCAGCTGCTGGTAGTGGGGCTTCAGTGCGCAGGTGAGGTTATAGCTCCCGTGCAGCTCCTGCGCCTCCGGCGTGACATAGCTCTCCCATCCGGGCCGTCCCGCTTCGTTGATGTGGAAGGTGTAAGCGCCGCCGGGCAGGCTGATGAACTCTGCATAGCCGTTCTGGTCGGTCACAGCGGCATAGCTGCCCAGCTCGCCGCCGTCCAGCATCACATCCACACCTTGCAGCACGATGCTGGAAAAGACGCAGGAGACATTGACATAGACGGTGGCGGTGTCCGCGTGGGAGCCGGTTTTGTCCGCCGCCAGCGCGACGTCGTGACTGCGGGAGGCGTCGGTGATCTCGAAGCCCTCCTGCGCGTCGGTGACATAGCCGGCGGACTCGGCGGTAACGGTGTAGACGCCGGATGAGACGCCGCTGATGCGATAGTAGCCGAATGCGTCCGTAAGGGCGTTCTTGCCGTTGCTCAGCCTTACCGACGCACCCGCCACCGACACGCCGGTATCCTGTTCGGTGACGCGTCCGGTAACGGCAAAGCCGCTCTCGCGCGTCCAGCGGGCATACAGCGTCATGTCGCCCTGCGCCGTGTCCGTGTCAAAGTTCCACGGGGTTTCCAGCGTGTCGTCGGTGAACCAGCCGCCGAACACAAAGCCGTGATTGACCGGCTCGGCGGGCGCGGCGATCCGTTGATCCTGCCTGACCGCCTGCGGGTAGACGTAGGAACCGCCCATACTGTCAAACAACACCGTATAACCATGCGCGTCATAGCGGGCGGCAATGACGGTGTCGGCGGTGATGGGCGCGTCAAAGTCGAAGGGCGTTTCGGTGTCGTCGCCCGTATACCACCAGAGGAAAGTATAGCCCCTGCGCTCGGGATCCTCCGGTCGCGCGGCGGTCTCCCCGTCGGCGACGGTCTGTACCGCGTATTTCGGGTTGGCAACGGAGTTGAAGGTCACGGTATGATACGGGCGCAGCCCCGCCCTGGCAACGGTCGGGAAGCCGCCAGCTCCGGCGCTCCACTGCTTCGCGCCGTCGATCATTCCCGCCGTCTCGTTCAGCGTCGCGAGGAAGTCCGCGGACTTCATGGCGGCGGCGTCCTTCGACTGTTCCGCGCCTTCGGCGTCATAATACAGGTAACGCGCCGCCGTCTGTTCGTAACCGTATGTGGTATTCGAATAAACGGAAACATTCGTCTCCGTGAAACAGACGTTTTGATAACTGCCCGATTTGGTGTACTGCGCTCTCGCGCCAGAATAATCGCCGACGCCGACGCTGTTGTACAACGCGCAGTTGCCGCCGCTGACGATCAGCGGATCGACCTCAACGCCATTCATCCCTTCCGGGATCGACGTGGTCACGGCGGTAACGCAGTTTTTGATAGAGGTCGAATCGTAGTAGCCGGCGACAGCGGCAATGCCGCCCAGAGCGGCACTCCGCTCCGGGTTCAGCGCGCCGAGCGTCACGGTTGCGCGGCAGGAGTCGATGACGCTTCCTTCGACGTGGCCGAACAGACCGCCCGCCGCGCCGTAGTCATTGTTGCCGTAGCTCGTGCCGCCGGTGTAAACCGAGCCGCTGATCTCGCAGTAGCGGACGAAGCCCCTGTAGCTGTCGCAATAGCCTGCCAGAATACCGACATAGCTGTCCGTGCTGTCCTCGCTGCCCGACTGTTTGTCCGAATAGATGGCGGCGTCCTTGATCCTCAGATCGTTGACCGAGCCGCTCAGCCAGCCGAACAGGCCGACCAGCCCCAGTTCGGTGTTCGGCTCGTCCTCCATGCCGATGCGCAGCCCGGAAATGGTATGCCCGCCGCCGTCGAACACGCTCCGGAAGTCCCTGTTCCTTGAATCGCCGATCGGCACCCACTCGTGCGCCGAAAGGTCGACGTCAGCGGTGAGCCGGAAGGTATAATACTGCGTGTCCCAGTTTTCGTCCTGATAATACTGCCTGAGGGTACCGCCGTTCACGCCGGCAGCGACATAGGCAAGCTCAGCGGCGGTCGAAATCTCGTACACGCCGTCTGCGTTCGGAGTTACCTCCTGCGCGTGATCCGTCCATAGGTCGCTGTCGGTCGCAAGCGCGGCGGCGGGCAGCAGGGTAAGGCACATCGCCAGCGCCAGCAGAAGGCTCATGCCCCGTTTCAGGTTTTGCTTCATATCGTACCTCCGATTTGTTGTTGATATCGGGCTTTCCTCCGTTCGTTCAGCGCGTTCAGCTCGCGCACCTCGGCGCGGTAGTGGGCGCACATAATGAGGAAGATGAGCGAATGGACTGCCAGCAGGATGAACGCCATGATCACCGCCTCCCCGGCCTTTTCCGTCCAGCCCAGGAAGAACGCAACGGGGATAAAAACGATCATGTAGCAGACATAGTGCACTGCGTCCGCCAGCAGCAGGGGCCAGTGCTCGATCTCGTAGAGACTGACGCCCGCGAAGGACGCCCCGCCGATCACGCCGGAGAGCAGGGTCTGCCACAGCAGCGCGGCGGGCAGGCTCCCGACCCGTTCCAGCAGCGCGACGGAAACGATGTTGGGATGTCCCGTCAGCGCCGCGATCAGGTTGCCGACCGCCATGCCAAGGACAAAGCCGCGTCCGGCTCGTTTCAGGGTACGTACAAGCATAGGCTCACTCCTTTCCGATGAGACGCCTGCGGATGGCTGGGATACAGCGACGGGACGCCCAAGTCTCCATGCTGCCCGCCAGCTCCAGCCGCAGGGTTCCGCTTACCGTGAAGTCGAACTTTTGAACCTTATCCATGTTGACCAGCTCATGCCGTGAAATGCGGAGGAAAATCCGGTGGTTCAACGTACTCTCCAGACCCTGGAGCGTCTGGCGCAGGGTGTAGGCGCCGTCCTCCGTGACAATCCGCACCTGCTTCCCGACCACGGAGACCGAGACGATCTCGTCCACGGCGATCATACGCAGCGCGCCGTTCTCGCCCGTCGCTGTCAGGACATCTGCGCCCGGGCGGTCAATACGCCCCAGCAGCGCCTCGACCTCCACGTCCCGCTCGGCGGCGCGAACCAGCACATCGATCTGCTCCAGGGTCTCGTCCTGCTCGAAGCGAACCTTGATCGTTTTCATGTCGCGCCAGCCCCCCTTCGTTTGCGCGCGGGATGCTCACAGACGCCCGCCGCCGCGTCCCAATAGCGGCAGAGCGAGCAATCCGAATCCGTGAGGCGAGATAGCTCGCACCAACGCTGGTGGGGCCAGCCGGTCTTCGTCCGGCAGACGCGGCAGGCAAAAAGCGGGCAGAGCGCGCGGATGAGCGGTCGTTCCTCGGCCGCAGGGCGCAGTTCCTCCCCTGCGACGGGTCTTTCCTCTGTCAAGCGCATCCTCCTCCTTTTGAGCCTCACAAGGGCGTCAACCCTTTGTGCCGTTTTCCACAAGTGACGGCGTCAATATTCATTTTCATCTTGTTGATAATATCAAAGCGAGCTGAAAAATCAATAGATTTGGCTCAAACGGTAGAAAAAACGGCGCAGGCGGCAGCCGGCGGGAACAGTTTTCACAATGAGGGCAGTATGTGGTATTTTATCCGCTATTACCGAGAGCGTCACCGCAAGCCTTCGGAAAGAGCATTGACCAAATGGAGAAAAACGAAAACGTGGGAGACCCTCTCGGATCTCTCACGTTTTCGTTTTTGTGCCGTACCAGCCTTGCCGTTGGGGGCATGGGTCAACATTTCTCTCTAACGTAAGACGCCGCACGCAGTCGTTTTTTTATGCGCAGGTTTGGCATTGTATCAAACCGGCGCTCCGTCAAATCAGATTCAGATAGTCCTGCCTGCCGTCTACAATGGTGTGAATGGTCACAACCCTTCGCTCGTGGTCCACCTTGTAAAACGCCAGATAGCGTTTGGCAAGTATCAGGACGCGATAGCCCCTCTCGCGCAGGGCGTCATACCGCGGCGGAGCACCGCAGTCCGGAAAATCTGCAAGCTGTCTGATTTCCGCCTCAATACTGTCAAGAAGCTTCAGCCCGGCGTCGACACTGCCCCGAACACCCACCCAATACAGAACAATGTCCCAAAGCTGTCCATCCGCCTGCGCGGTCCGTTCCACCCGGTAAGCCATCGTCACTTTCTCTTCTGCAATTCTGCACGCAGCGCGTCAAAGCTGCTCTGCATTGGGGCGACGCGCCCGTTGCGCACATCGTCCTCAGCCTTGCCGAGCAGTTCCAGCAGTTCTACCTTCGCCTTCAGCTGCTGATACTGCTCATAACCAAGTGAAACCGTATCCCCGCGGCCGTTGACGGTGATAATGACCGCCTCCCGTTGCTCCCGACACAGGCGGGATATTTCGCCGTACCGGTTGCGCAAATCCGCGGACGGTCGGATGGATTCTGCCAGAGATTGCATGACAACGCCCCCCATCAGTTGATATCGTCATATTATATGCAAATTTGACGATTGTCAACCACAAGTTTCTGTTGAATAACTATGGCCTGTCGAATATGCTGAGAATCCGTCACTTGTATGTGATACGTGTCGATACACAAAGCGTTTTATACTGATACCTGATCAAAATGCTTGAAAAGCATTTTGATAGCGCCGCAGGCGCGTAGGTATCGTATGAGACGACATGACGCGCTCTGCGCGGCATGAGCGTGCGAAGCACGCGCGATTTCAAATCAATCATTTTGATTTGAAATCAGTATTAGTCATGACATACAAAGCAGTGCATTAATTTCCGGCATTTTTCACAACATTCTATCTTTTGTTGCAGAAGTTGCCGAGGATTTAATGGATTTCGGATGAGACGCAGGCGATGCGGGTGGAACGATGATTGCAGCGGGAAATCCTTCTGATGTTTGCTATGCTTCCGGTTCTTCGTGGTCTGCAGAGTTATGAACTCCGCTCCGGCATCACTTAGCGTGTTTTTCAGCGCAGCCATTGAGCGATATTCGGACACAGTTTTGCCAAAAAAAATGGTCCGCAACGCAGTGTGCGGACCATCTTTTTTATTCCGTTTTTCCTGCCAGCAGGGCTTCCACCTGCGCGCGTTTTTCGTACAGGACGCAGCCGCCCTCGTGGTCGTCGAGCAGGACATCGCCGCTGCGCAGCGCAGTGAACAGCGGCGAGTGCATTGCCTCGCGCAGAGAGCTGTTTCTGACGTTCACGTCCGAGTACGGGGAGAAGGGGCAGGGCTCCGCGCCGCCGTGGGAGTTGATGTGGAAAAAGCCGCGTCCGGCTGCCACGCAGCCGCCGGAGCTCTTCTCGTCGCCCGGGAAGGAGATGTACACCATCTCCGGGTGCTCGGCGCGCAGTCGCTCCAGCGCGGCGCGCAGATAGGCGCGCTCGGCCTCGCCGGGCGCCAGCTCCCGGCTCTCCGACGTGACCGGCACAAACTCCACAAAGATGACCACCTTGCAGCCGCGGTCGGACAGTTGCTTCAAAAACGCGTCCGAGCTGACCTCCTTCAGGTTCTGCGTGGTCACGGTGACGGAGGCGCCGAACATCAGCCCGCGGCGGTGGAATGCGTCCATGTTGGCAATCAGGCGGTCATACACGCCTGCGCCGCGCCGCGCGTCGGTGAGCTCCCGCTCCCCCTCGATGCTCATGATGGGAATCAGGTTCCGGCAGCGGTCCAGCAGCTCCATGTAACTCGCGCCGATGACGGTGCCGTTGGTGAAGATGGGAAAGAGGATGTTCGGGCGCTTGCCCGCCGCCTCGATGATGTCCCGGCGGAGCATGGGCTCGCCGCCCGCCAGAAGAATGAAGCTGACGCCCAGCTCGTCCGCCTCCTCGAAGATGCGGAGCCATTCGGCGTCGCTGAGCTGCTCCACGGGCGCGGCGTCCACGGTCGCGTGGTTGCAGCGGGAGTAGCAGCCCGCGCAGTGCAGGTTGCACTGGCTGGTAATGCTGGCAATCAGAAAGGGCGGGATGTGCTCGCCCGCGTCCTCCAGCGCCCTGCGCCGTTTGGACGCGGCGCGGCTCGCCGCGGCGAAGCGCAGCAGGAAGGCGCTCTCGCGCGGGTCCTTCAGCGTCGCCTTGAGCGCGTCGGAGACGACGCCCTCCACGCCCGCCGTCAGGTACGCCTGCAGGTCAAAGTGGTCGCTCAGGCGGTTCATTCCACAATCCCCTCGCAAACGCTTTGACGGCGTCCAGCTCCGCCTCGTTCGGATGCCCGGCATGGAGCGCGGCGAAGCTGCCACGGCAGTGGTATTCCTGCGCACAGAGCTTGACGCCTGCGTCGGCTGCCGTTTTCTGCATCTGCGCGTAGGTGGACGCAATCAGCGCGGCGGTGCTGACGTTGACCAGCATGCCGATTTTGTCGGCGTTGTCCCTGACAAAGCGCTTCACGGACTTGTCAATGCCCGCCCAGTAAACGCTGTTGCAGAGAAAGACGATGTCCGTTTTCTCCTCCAGCGCCGCGCTGACAGGCTTGGCCTCCACGCCGAGCTCGGCGGCAATCGCCTCTGCCAGCTTTCTCGTGTTCCCGGTCTGCGTATAATAACGAATGGCGATACGCATCGTTGTCATCCTTCTTTCCTTGTTTGCGCCATGTTTGCCATGGCTTTGTCCAGCAGCCTTTTCAACTGCTGCAGCTCCTCCGGCGGCAGGTTCAGGCAGCCCTGCATGACCGCGGGAACCTGCAGCGCCTCTTCCCGCAGGCACGCTCCCTTCTCGGTGAGGGAGAGGACGAGCTTGCGCTCGTTGCTCTTCGGGCGCACGCGGTTGATGAGCCCCTGTTTTTCCAGCCGCTTCAGCAGCGGCGTCAGCGTGCCGGAGTCCAGGTGCACTCTTCTGCCCAGCTCGCCCTCGGTCATGGCGCCGGACTCCCACAGCACCATCATCACGATGTACTGTGTGTAGGTCAGGCCCAGCGCCTCCAACGGCTCCCGGTAGCGGCGAACCACTTCCTTCGCGCAGGCATACAGCGGAAAGCAAATCTGATTGTCCAGGCAGACGCCTGCATATCTCTGTTCCGTGTTCTCCATGGGGCTCCCCCTCCGTGCTCTTATCGACTCTCTGCAGGAATGTCAGCCTGCAGGTTTGTCTGTTTCGCGGCGGAACCGCTCAGGTCTGTGTGCTCAGCCGAGCTGTTCAATCAGGTAGTTCTCCATGCCGATCTCTTCCATCAGGGACAGATGCTGGCGAACCCAGTTGAAGTGCTCCTGCTCGTCCACGATGAACTCCTGAATCATGCTCTTCGTGACGTAGTCGTCCTCAAACATCGTCAGCGCCTTGCTCATCATGGGCAGCGCCTCGGCGGCGTCCTTGCAGTCGTAGGTCAGCATCTCCTTCACGTCGGTGAAGACGGGGTACTCCTGCAGCGCAACCTTGGGCGTCACGCCCAGCTCAATCAGGCGGGCATTGACCTTCTTCGCCTCGGTCCACTCCTCCTCGGACTCTGCCATGACCTTGTCCGCCAGCTTGCCGAACCCGCGCTGCTTGAGCAGCTGCGCCTGAATGGAATGCTGCTGAGAATTGCCGAACCAGCCCTCTGCAAGCCCCTGTAAAAATTCAATCTTCGTCATTGTCGTACCCTCCATACAAAGTTCAAATCTCTGGTTTCGCGCTTTATGATTGCGCACAACTACGATGATGATTGAACACCCTTTCCGGGAAATCGTCAACTCAGAACACAGGCTGTATTTCTCATTTTGAGACAAAATGGCCGTTTTCTCTCATGATTCCGGCAGCAACAGCGCGCGGAACGGCAGGGGCAGCGCAGCCTCATAGACCGCCGCCAGCTCCTCCGGCGTTGCGGCGTGCTTTCCCAGAATCCATTCGCAGGACAGACAAACCGTGCCCAGACAGTACGTGCGCGCCAGCAGCTCCATGGTTCCGCTCCATTCAACCTGCCCGTGGCGTGTCCGGAGGTGCTTGACAAAGACGTTGTAATTGGTCTGCGCCATGTGCTGAATGAAGGCGTCATGCCCGGACGTGTGGAGAAGGAGGTTGGTCAGGTACTCCCGTTCCTCCGCGTAGTGCCTTGCCGCGTCCAGCAGCATCTGCCGCCACGAGTGCTCTGTGCTGACACCGTCCACAATCTCCGCCGTCTGCCGTGCATAGTCCCAGGCGATCAGGTCATATTTGTCCCTGAAGTGGCGGTAGAAGGTCGCCGTTGAATAGCTGCAGTTGTCAACGATTTCCTGCACGGTAATCTTGTCGATGCTCTTGGCCGCCGCCAACTCCCGAAAGGACTCCGCCATGATTTCCTTCGTCGTTTTCCGCTTCATCTCCCCTGCTTCCTTTCCGCTTCTCGATTGCTTCCCGCGCCGCATGCGTCACGGCTGCGCGTCCGCCTCCGGCGGCTTATGAAAATGCGCCCACACGGCCCGCGCGGCGGGCTTCGGCACCACGGCGGCAAGCGCCGCCTCGTCCGCCGCGCGAATCGCCTTCACGCTTTTGAACGCCTTGAGCAGCGCCGCCTTGCGCGTCTTCCCGATGCCGGGAATGTCGTCGAGCGCGGAGTGCAGAGACGAGCGGCTGTGGCTCTCGTGGTGGAAGGTGATGGCGAAGCGGTGCGTCTCGTCCTGAATCTGCCCGATGAGGGCAAAGACCGCGGGATTGGCGTGCAGGTCAATCTCGCGCCCCTCGGCGGTGATGAGCGCGCGGGTGTGGTGGTGGTCGTCCTTGACCATGCCGAAAATCGGCAGTGGCAGCTTCAGCGCCGCGCAGACGCGCTCCGCCACGGCGGCATGCGTCGCGCCGCCGTCGATGAGCATGACGTCCGGCAGCGGGGCAAACTTCTCGTCGCCGTCCAGATACCGCTGCAGCCGCCGCGTCAGCACCTCCTCCATGGAGGCGTAGTCATCGGGATGGGCGCTGACGGTTTTCATTTTGAAGCGGCGGTAGGCGCTCTTCTTCGGCCTCGTGCCGTCGTAGACCACCATCGACGCCACGATGTCGCTTGCGCCGGTGTTCGAGATGTCGTAGCTCTCCATGCGTCCCGGCGGCGCGCTGAGGTCCAGCATCTGCCGCAGCGTCTCCAGCGTGTGGTTTTCGCGCTCCTGCGCCGTCGTCACGCGCTCCACGTCCTCGCGGGCGTTGCGCTCCGCCATGCGCAGCAGCTCCGCGCGCTCCCCGCGCTGGGGGACGCGGACGGTGGTCTTATGTCCCGCGCGCTCGGTCAGCACGGCGGCCAGCTCCTCCGCGTCGGGGATTTCGCAGGGCAGCAGAATCTCCCGTGGCTGCACGGCGCGCGGCAGATAGTACTGCGCCAGCAGCGCCGAGAGCATCTCCGCCGCGTCCTCGTCCGTGGGCGCGGTGAACACGTCGGTCTCGCGCCCGGTGACGGCGCCCTCCTCCACGTGGATGACCGCCCAGCCGCACTTCGCCGCGCCGCGGTACACGCCCCAGACGTCGGTGTCGGCGCAGATGCCGGCGATGACCTTCTGCCGCTTGCCCAGCGCCTCCAGCGCGCTGATGCGGTCGCGCAGCGCCGCCGCCTGTTCAAAGCGGAGCTGCTCCGCCTCCCGCTGCATCTCCTCGCGCATGGCGCGGGTCAGGGCGCGGTAGTGCCCGGAGAGCAGCTGCACCGCCTGCTCCATGCGGGCCCGGTACTCCCGCTCGTCGGGTATGCCGCGGCAGAAGCCGTCGCAGCGTCCCATGTGGTGGTTGAGGCAGGGGCGGTCCTTCCCGATGTCGGCGGGAAAGCGTCGCGTGCAGGTGGGCAGGTGGAACGCGGCACAGATGGCGTCGATGGCGGCGCGGGTCTCGCTGCGCCCGCCGAAGGGTCCGAAATAGCGCGCGCCGTCGTCCGCGGGCCGGTTGACCATGGAAAAGCGCGGGTACGCCTCCCGGCTCAGGCGCACGAAGGGATAGCCCTTGTCGTCCTTGAGCAGGATGTTGTAGCGGGGCATGTGCTGCTTGATGAGCGAGTTCTCAAGAATCAGCGCCTCGAACTCCGTGGACACGAAAATCGTGTCGAAGTGGTCCACCTGCGCCACCATGCGCCGCGTCTTCTCGTTGTGGGAGGAATTCTCCTGAAAATACTGGCTGACGCGGTTTTTGAGCTTCTTCGCCTTGCCGACGTAGATGACCTTGCCGGTCCTGTCCATCATCAGGTAGACCCCCGGCTTGAGCGGCAGGTCGTTTGCCTTCTCGCGCAGCTCGTCCTTGGTCATGCCGCCCCTCCTTTCTGCAAGAAAAAGACGGTTCCGCCTGCGCGAAACCGCCTTTTCTGTTCAATCAGGTCAATTATTCGCCGAAATTGCCGGAAACCAGCTCACACAGCGCATCAACGGCTTCCTTCTCATCGGAGCCGTCCGCCAGCAGCGTAATCTCGGTGCCCTTGCCGATGCCGAGCGAAAGAACACCCAACAGGCTCTTCGCGTTGACGCGGCGCTCATCCTTCTCAACCCAAATGCCACTCTTGAACTCGTTGGCCTTCTGGATGAAAAAGGTGGCAGGACGGGCGTGAAGACCCACCTCATTGTTGATCATAACGTTCTGCGTATACATATTTTAAGCTCCCCTCTCCTGAAGTCTTATTTCTCGCTGTCCCTTATCATATACCATCGAACTGCTTTTCGTCAATGCTCTTTCTGAATATTTCCTGTAAAATTCCGCGATGATTTTTGTGCAAGAGCGTGTACACTGACCCGCCGTACAAAAACATCTTCATTGCGCAAAAAATATTGTTTGGTTTCAGCGCAGCTCCACCACGGTCACGCCGGATTCGCCTTCGCCGTAGACGCCGAGGCGGAAGGACCTGACGTGCTTGTTGCGCTTGAGCAGCGCGTGCACCGCCTTGCGCAGCGCGCCGGTACCCTTGCCGTGGATGATGGTGACGGTTTCCAGATGCCCCAACACGGCGGCGTCGAGGTAGCCCTCCACGACGCTCTCCGCCTCCAGGGTCTCCATGCCGCGGATGTCCAGCTCGCGCGGCGCGGCGGCGGAGCGCAGCACGCGCCCGGTCGTCCCGGGGGTCGCCTTCGGCTTGAGCGCGGCGCGCTCGTCGTCCTCAATCAGGCGCACCTCATCCGCCTTGACCTTCATGCGCAGCGCGCCCGCCTTGCACGAGAGCGTATTGCCGCTGACGCTGAGCACCTCCACGCGCCGCCCCGTGCCGGGAATCTCGACCAGGTCGCCCGCCGCAATGGGGCGGCTGGGCTTCGGTATCGGCTCGCGGACGCTGTCGTGCGCGCCCACCTTCTCGCGCGCGGCGTTCAGCTCGCGCAGGATGTCGGCGCGCGTCTCGTTGATTTGCTGCGCCTCCAGCTTGCGCTGCTCCTTCTTCAGCGTGTCCAGCGCGCGGAAGGTCGCGTCCGCCGCCGCCTTCGCCTCGGCAAGAATGCGCTTCGCCTCCGCCTCGCCGCGGCTCTTGGCGTTGTCCTTGGCACGCTCCATCTGCTCGCGGAACTCCCGCGCCCGGCGCGCGTCCTCCTCGCGGCGGGCGAGCAGGCGGTCGGTCTCCTCCTTTTCCTTCTCCAGCGCCTGGCGCTTCTGCTCCAGCTGCGTCAGCACGTCCTCAAAGCGGACGCTCTCGCCGCTCATCTGCGCGCGTGCACTCTCAATCACGCGCTCGCTCAGCCCCAGCCGCCGTGAGATGGCAAAGGCGTTGGACTTGCCGGGGATGCCGATGAGCAGGCGGTAGGTCGGGGCGAGGGTCTCAACGTCAAACTCGCAGCTTGCGTTCTCCACGCCCGCCGTGGTCATGGCGAAGGTCTTCAGCTCGGCATAGTGCGTCGTCGCCACGACGCGCGCGCCGCGTCCACGCGCCTCGCCGATGATGGCCACCGCCAGCGCCGCGCCCTCCACGGGGTCGGTGCCCGCGCCCAGCTCGTCAAAGAGAATCAGGCTGCCGCCGTCCGCCTCGTCCAGAATGCGCACGATGTTGGTCATGTGCGCGGAGAAGGTGGACAGGCTCTGCTCGATGCTCTGCTCGTCGCCGATGTCGGCAAGCACGGCGGAAAAGA
Organism: Oscillospiraceae bacterium; assembly: GCA_024698225.1. GTDB lineage: Bacteria > Bacillota > Clostridia > Oscillospirales > Oscillospiraceae > Hominicoprocola. Next base: position 19,152 of record JAILRK010000079.1, read on the forward strand.
CGCTCACCGCGCTCTGGTCGGCGCAGGGGATGTGCAGCCCACACTGGGTCATCAGGCACAGCAGGCCCAGCGTCTTGAGGCTGACGGTCTTGCCGCCGGTGTTCGGGCCGGTGATGACCAGCGTGTCGAAGCTGCGCCCCAGCTCGACGTCAATCGGCACCGCCTTCGCCTTGTCCAGCAGCGGGTGGCGCGCGCGGCGCAGGGAGACGCTGCCGTCCGTGCGCAGCTCCGGACGCATGGCGTCCATGTCAAAGCTCAGCTCGCCGCGGGCAAAGATGAGGTCGAGGTGGACCAGCATGTCATAGTTCCAGAGAACGTCCTCCTCAAAGCTCGCCGCCTCGGCGGACAGCGCCATGAGGATGCGGTCAATCTCCTTTTCCTCCCGCGCCTCCAGCTCCTTGAGCTCGTTGTTCGCCTGCACCACGCCCATCGGCTCGACGAAAATGGTCGCGCCGCTGGCGGAGGTGTCGTGAATGAGGCCGGGCAGCTCGCCGCGGAACTCGGACTTCACCGGCACGACGAAGCGCCCGCCGCGCTGGGTAATCAGCGCCTCCTGCAGCACGCTCCGGTAGCTCGGCGAGGAGATGATTTTCTGCAGAATCTGCCGCCCCTTTGCCGCCGCCGCGCGCTTGTGGCGGCGGATGTCGGCAAGCTCCGGGCTGGCGGCGTCGGCAATCTCGTCCTCGCTGAGAATCGCCGTGCGAATCTTGTCCTCCAGATAGCGGTTGGGCCGCAGCGAGGAAAAGACCCTGTCCAGCGTGGTCGGCTCCGCGTCCTCGGGCAGGTACTCGCGCACGCGGCGCGTGTTGCCCAGCAGCCCCGCGATGTCCAGCAGCTCGCGGGTGTTGAGCATGCCGCCGCGCGCCGCGCGGCCCAGCGCCTCCGCCACCGGCTTCACGCCGCTGAACGACGGGCTGCCCTTGCGCGCAATCAGGCCCCGCGCGGCGTCCGTCTCGTCCAGCAGCCGCCGCACCTCGTCCGGCTCGCTCTCCGGCGTCAGGGCAAGGGCACGCTCCTTTGCCGCCGCGCTGACGGCGTGGCGCTCCAGCAGCTCCAGCACACGCGGCAGCTCCAGCATCCGAATGGATTTTTCAAAGAGTTGTGTCATAACGCACCGTATACTTTCTGTTCGTTATTGCTGTTTGTTTTCAGTTTTGCCGGGTTCGAGGGGGATTGCCAGCCGTTTGTAAAAATCGAGCGTGCGGAACTCCCGGTCAAGCTGGCAGCGCGCGAAGCCCTCGCAGGCGCGCGCAAAGCGCGTCTGCGTCTCGCCCCGGAGGGAGAAGGACAGCATCCGCCTCTTCTCCGCGCCGAGGACGTGGCGCATGGCAGCGAGGGCGCCGGGGTCCAGCGGCAGCATCCGCCGCCCCTCTGCGCCCGCGCAGGCGCGGCAGAGGACGACGCCCTGCTCCGCGTCAAACAGCGGCTCCGCCGGCGCCTCCGCGCCGCAGACGGCGCAGGCCCCGACCAGCGGCTCGTAGCCCGAGAGCGAGAGCAGCTTCAGCTCGAACGCCGCCTTGACCAGCGCGTGCGGCTTGTCCGTCGCATCGAGCGCGTAGAGCATGTTGAGCAGCAGCGAGAGCGTCTCCGGCGCGGGCAGGTCCTCCACGGTCACCGCCTCGCACATCTCCGCGAAGTAGGACGCCAGCGACAGCAGCGTCACGTCCCGGCGCACGTTCTCCCACAGCGCGATGGTGGACGCCTCGTCGAGCAGGTACCAGCCGCGCCGCTCAAAGAGCACCAGCTCCGAAAACGCCAGAAGCTCGCTGGCCGCGGCGATGCGGCTGCTCTTGCGCCGCGCACCGCGCGCGATGACGCCCAGCCTGCCGTGCTCGGCGGTGAGCACCGTCAGAATCTTGTCGGTCTCCTTGGTCTGCGTCTCGCGCAGCACGATGCCCTTCGTTACGATTTTCTCCGGCATGGGCGCTCGGTCCTCACTGGTCGTTGTAGCCGAAGGAGCGGATGTAGTTCATGTTGTCGCGCCAGTTCTCCTTGACCTTGACCCAGGTCTGCAGATAGACCTTCGTGCCCATGAAGCGCTCGATGTCGCGGCGCGCCTCGCTGCTGATTTTCTTGAGCATCGCGCCCTCGTGCCCGATGATGATGCCCTTGTGGCTCTTCTTTTCGCAGTAGATGGTCGCCTCGACCTCGATGACCTCGTCCTCGCGCTCGACAAAGCGCGTAATCTCCACCGCCGTGCCGTGGGGAATCTCCTTGTCCAGGTTGCGCAGCATCTTTTCGCGCACAATCTCGCCCACCACCTGGCGGTCCGGCTGGTCGGTCACCATGCCGTCCGGGAAGAGCTGCGGTCCCTCCTGCGCGTACTTCGACAGCTCGGCAAGCAGCTCGCCCAGCCCGTCCTTGCGCAGCGCGGAGACGGGGACAATCGCCTCGAACTCGTGCGCCGCGGTATAGGCGGCGATGACGGCGAGCAGGTCGTCCTTTTTCTCCACGGTGTCGATTTTGTTGATGCACAGCACCGTCGGCAGGCCGGAGGCGGCAAGCTGGCGGAGCAGCTCCTGCTCGGGAATGCCGACGTGGGGCACCGGCTCCACCAGCAGCACCACGGCGTCCACGTCCGCGATGCTCTCGCGCGTGACCTTGACCATGTAGTCGCCCAGGCGGTTTCTCGCCTTGTGGAAGCCCGGCGTGTCCAGAAAGACAAACTGCGTTTCGCCGCGGTTGACGACGCCGTAGATGCGGTTGCGCGTGGTCTGCGGCTTGTTGCTCACGATGGCGATTTTCTCGCCCACCAGCGCGTTGGTCAGCGTGGATTTGCCCACGTTCGGGCGTCCGCACACCGTAATCATAGCGGTTTTGGTAATGCTCATGTTCTCTCCCTCTTCAGCTCCAGCTTGTCCATGACGGCCTCCTCATGCGCGCGCATGAGGCGCTTCTGCTCTCCCTCGTCCATGTGGTCGTAGCCCAGCAGGTGCAGCACCGAGTGCGTCACCAGATAGGCAAGCTCCCGGCTCTTCGCGTGCCCATACTCCTTCGCCTGCGCCGCCACGCGCTCATAGGAGAGCACCATGTCGCCCAGCGGCACGAGGCCCGTGCCGGGGTCGGCGTCCTCCGCCGTCGGCGGCGTGCCGGGCAGCAGCTCCAGCGCGGGAAAGCTGAGCACGTCCGTCGGCGCGTCCACGCCGCGCTGCTCCCGGTTGATGGCGTGGATGCCCGCGTCATCCGTGACAAGGATGTTCACTTCACAGGGCAGATGAACGCCCTCGCAGTCCAGCGCGGTGCGCACGGCGCGCCGCATGAGCGCGCAGGCGCGCTCGCTCACGCCCTCGACGTCCGCCGTGACGGGAATGTAATGCCGCTTTGCCATGTCAGTGCTTCCCCTTTCCCCGGTTGTTTGCCTGGCGCTCGCGCGCGTCCTCGTAGTCCTGGTATGCCTTGATGATCCGCTGCACCATGACGTGGCGCACGACGTCCTGGTCGTTGAGCTCGCAGATGCCGACGCCCTCCACGCCCTTGAGCACGCGCACCGCCTGCTTGAGCCCCGAGAGCTTGTCCGCCGGCAGGTCAATCTGCGTGACGTCGCCGGTGATGACCATTTTCGAGCCGAAGCCCATGCGGGTGAGGAACATCTTCATCTGCTCGCAGGAGGTGTTCTGCGCCTCGTCGAGGATGATGAAGCTGTCGTCGAGCGTGCGCCCGCGCATGTATGCCAGCGGCGCGACCTCGATGTTGCCGCGCTCGAGGTACTTGTTGTAGGTCTCCGCGCCCAGCATGTCAAAGAGCGCATCGTAGAGCGGGCGGAGGTACGGGTCGACCTTACTCTGCAGGTCGCCGGGCAGAAAGCCCAGCCGCTCCCCCGCCTCGACGGCGGGGCGCGTGAGGATGATGCGGTTGATTTTGCGCTCGCGGAACGCCGC
>JAILRK010000087.1 GCA_024698225.1 Oscillospiraceae bacterium
AACCGTCGGCGCGCCACGGCGCACGGAATCCGCCACGCGCAGCTTGCCGCCCAGCTCGCCCAGCTCCACCGCGCCCACGCGGGTGCGGAAGGGCAGGCCGTTCTGCGCCTCGGCGCTCTGCGCGGCGCGGAACTGCTCCGCCGTCATGCTGCGGTAGAAGCTGCCCTGCGCGGGCGGCTCCGGCTTCGCCTCGCGGTCGAGCGTGTCCATGACGCCGTGGTACACCAGGTCAAAGACCTGCTTTTCGTTGACGAATTTGACGACGGTCTTGGCGGGGTGCACGTTCACGTCCACCGTGTCCGCCGCCAGCGTGAGATAGAGCACGCAGCCGGGGAACTTCCCCTTCATGCTGCGGTTGGCGTAGGCCTCCTCCAGCGCCGCGGTGAGCAGTTGGGACTTGATGAGGCGGCCGTTGACGAAAAAGGTCTGCATGGCGCGCGAGCCGCGCCCGTTGAGCGGGCGGGTCACGAAGCCGTCCACCGTCAGCGCACCGTCGCTGCCCCGGACCTCGACGAGGGAGCGCGTGAACTCGCGCCCCAGCGCGGCGTACACGGCAGAGCGCGCCGCGCCATCGCCCGGTGTGTGCAGCGCCTCCGCGCCGTCGCGAATGAGCTTGAAGGAGACGCCCGGATGCGAGAGCGCCAGGTGCGTCACCACGCCGCTGACGGCGGTCGCCTCCGCGCTGTCGCGCTTCATGAACTTCAAGCGCGCGGGTGTGTTGTAGAACAGGTCGCGCACGATGATGGCGGTGCCCTCGGGACAGCCCGCGCTCTGCACCTCGCCGGGCACGCCGCCCTCAAGGTGCAGCGTCGCGCCGCTCTGCGCGCCGCGCGTGCGCGTGAACACGTCCACGCGGGAGACCGCCGAAATCGCCGCCAGCGCCTCGCCGCGGAAGCCCAGCGTGCCGATGGCGGCAAGGTCGGCGGCGCTGCGCAGCTTGCTGGTCGCATGGCGCAGGAACGCCGTCGGCAGCTCCTCCGGCGCGATGCCGCAGCCGTCGTCGCTGACGCGCAGATAGGTCATGCCGCCGTCGCGCAGCTCGACCGTCACGGCGCCTGCACCGGCGTCGAGTGCGTTTTCCAGCAGCTCCTTGGCGACGCTCGCCGGGCGCTCGACCACCTCGCCCGCGGCAATCAGGTCGGCGACGTGGGGGGATAGTTGTTGAATGTGTGGCATGTGTATGCTCCTTTGCCCGGACGGTTTACTGCAGCTTCTGTCTGAGCTCGTAGAGCAGCTGCATCGCTTCCATCGGCGTCAGGGTCTCCACCTGGGTGCGGCGCAGGGTGTCGAGCACCTCCGCCTCGCCCACGGCGCTGAGGCTGAGCTGCGCCTCCTCGCGCCGCGGCGCGACGCGGTAGGCGTCGCCCTGCTCCAGCTCGGCGAGAATCTCCCGCGCGCGGCTGACGACCTCCTTCGGCAGTCCCGCCAGCGTGGCGACCTCGATGCCGTAGCTCCGGTCCGCGCCGCCGGGGACGATTTTCCGCAGGAAAATCAGCTCGTCTCCGCGTTTTTTGATGGAAATGTTGTAGTTCTTCACACCCGGAATGCTGTTCTCCAGCTCCGTCAGCTCGTGGTAATGCGTGGCGAAAAGCGTCTTCGCGCCCAGGCGGCGCGACTTCGCGCAGTGCTCCAGCACGGCGCGGGCGATGCTCATGCCGTCAAAGGTGGAGGTCCCGCGCCCGATTTCGTCGAGGATGAGCAGCGAGCGCGGCGTTGCGCGGCGCAGAATCTCCGCCACCTCGCTCATCTCCACCATGAAGGTGGACTGCCCGCCGGCAAGGTCGTCGCTCGCGCCGATGCGGGTGAAGATGCGGTCCACCACGCCGATGCGCGCGCTGCGGGCGGGGACGAAGGCGCCCACCTGCGCCATGAGCGTGATGAGCGCCACCTGCCGCATATAGGTGGACTTGCCCGCCATGTTCGGGCCCGTGATGATGGCGACGCGGTTCTCCTTCTCGCCCATATAGGTGTCGTTCGGGACGAAGAGGCTGTCGCGGAGCATGCGCTCGACGACGGGGTGGCGTCCGTCGTGAATCTCGATGACGCCGGCGTCGTCCACCGTGGGGCGGCAATAGTTGTTCTTCGCCGCCACGGCGGCAAAGGAGCAGAGCGTGTCCAGCTCCGCAAGCGCAGCGGCGGTGCTCTGGATGCGCTCTGCCTGCGCGCTCACGCGCTCGCGCAGCGCGGAGAACAGCTCGTATTCCAGCGCGTTGAGCCGGTCGCCCGAGGTCAGGATGTCCTGCTCAAGGTCCTTGAGCTCCTGCGTGACGAAGCGCTCGCCGTTGGCAAGCGTCTGCTTGCGGACGTAGTCCTCCGGCACCTGGTCCTTGAAGGAGTTGGACACCTCGATGTAGTAGCCGAAGACCTTGTTGTAGCCGATGCGCAGCGTGCGGATGCCCGTGCGCTGCTTTTCGCGCTCGACGATGGCGGGGATGAGGCCCTTGCCGCCGTCGTGCACCTCGCGCAGGCGGTCCACCTCCGCGTGGAAGCCGGGGCGGATGAAGCCGCCCTCGCGCACGGAAAACGGCGGCTCGTCCACCAGCGTGGCGCGGATGTCCGCCGCCACGTCCTCCAGCGCGTCCAGCCGCGCGTTCAACGCGGCAAGCCGCTCGTTCTGCAGCGGCGCAAGCTGCGCCTTGACCGCGCCCAGCTTTTCCAGCGACGCGCGCAGCGCGGCGAAGTCGCGCCCGCCCGCCGTGCCGTAGACGATGCGCCCAACCAGGCGCTCCATGTCCGCGATGCCGCTGATGGCGAACACCAGCTCCTCGCGCGCCATGCTCAGGCGCACCAGCGCCTCCACCGCGCCGAGGCGGCGGTCAATCTCCGCCACGTCGCGCAGCGGACGCTCCAGCCAGGAGCGCAGGCAGCGCGCGCCCATGGCGGTTTTGGTCTTGTCCAGCACCCACAGCAGGCTGCCGCGCTTGTCCTTGCCGCGCAGGGTCTCGGTCAGCTCCAGATTGCGGCGCGCCGTGAGGTCCAGCTCCAGAAAGCGCCCGGACTCGTAATAGTCCAGGTGGCTGATGTAGGCAAGGTCGGTCTTCTGCGTCTCGTGCAGATAGTCCAGCAGCGCGCCCAGCGCGAGCAGGGCGGCGCTGTTGCCGCGGGGCAGGGCGTCGCAGGCGTCCTCCCCGAACTGCCTGCGCACGGCGCGCTCCGCCGCCTCGGCAGCAAAGCGGCGCTCGCCGCGCTCCACGGCGCAGCCCAGCTTGTCGCGCAGCAGCGCGCACAGCGCCGCGTCGGCAAAGGCCTTGTCGTTGAGCACCGCCTCGGCGGGGGCAAAGCGCGAAAGCTCGTTGGCCAGGTGCTCGGTGCGCGCCGCGCCGGAAAAGGCGGTGACGTGGGTCTGCCCCGTGGACATGTCGCAAAACGCGACGCCGGCGCTGCTGCGGTCCAGAAAGACGCCGGCGAGGAAGTTGCCGCGCCCGGCGTCGAGGCTCTGCGCGTCGATGACCGTGCCGGGGGTGACGACGCGGATGATGTCCCGCTTCACCAGCCCCTTGGCCAGCGCGGGGTCCTCCGTCTGCTCGCAGATGGCGACCTTGTAGCCCTTGGCAATCAGGCGGGCAATGTACCCGTCGCTGGAGTGATAGGGCACGCCGCACATGGGCGTCTGCTCCTCCTTCACCTTGCCGCGGTCGCGCGTGGTGAGGGTGAGGTCCAGCTCGCGGGACGCGGTGCGCGCGTCCTCGTCGAACATCTCGTAAAAG
>JAILRK010000113.1 GCA_024698225.1 Oscillospiraceae bacterium
CTGGCGATGGACGCCTTCTCCGTGTCGCTCGCCAACGGCCTGAACGAGCCGCGCATGTCGCTGCGCCGCGCCTGTGTCATCGCGGGCACCTTCGGCTTCTTCCAGTTCCTGATGCCGATGGTCGGCTGGTTCTGCGTGCACCGGCTGGTGGAGCAGTTCGCCGCGCTGCAGCGCTTTGTGCCGTGGATAGCGCTCGCCCTGCTGCTGTTCATCGGCGGCTCGATGCTGCGCGAGGGACTGTGCGGCGGTGAGACGGAGGAGCCGTCGGGCGTCGGCACGGGCGCGCTGCTGCTGCAGGGTGTCGCCACCTCCATCGACGCGCTCTCCGTTGGCTTCACCATCGCCGACTATGACGCGCTTGCGGCGCTGACCGCCGCGCTGATCATCGCCGTTGTGACCTTTGCCATCTGCATGGGCGGGCTGAAGCTGGGCAGGACCATCGGCACCCGGCTGTCCGGCAAGGCGTCCGTTCTCGGCGGCGTCATCCTCATCGGCATCGGCGTTGAGATTTTCCTCAAGGGCGTGCTGTAGGCGGACAATAAAAAACGACAGGCAATGCCTGTCGTTTTTGGAGCAGGGTACGGGAGTCGAACCCGCCTTAACGGCTTGGGAAGCCGCTGTAATACCGATATACCAACCCTGCGAACAAAAGACATTATATCAGAAAGCGCCGCGCATTGCAAGGCAAAAAGCAAATTTTTTTGCGATGGTTTTTGTGCGGAATGACCGTTTATTGGGTGACAACGGCGGACCGATTGGCAAAAACGGCGAACCTGTGCCGATGGTCCTTGACAGCAGAAAAATAGGGACTATACTGTCGTATCATAATCAAATGATAGAGGCGCAGCCGACATGAGTCGCTTCCGCACGGGGACGGGAATCCCGGAGGCAAAAGGGGAGGCTGCCGAGGGGAGAGCGCCGTTCCCGCGCCGTTCTTCACCGGGCCGCCGGGGAATACCCGACGGACTGTCGCCGATGAGGCGGAGAGCTGTCATGACCGGTTGGGCGTTGCGTTTGCGCGCTGGTTTCAGTCATGGTTGCCATGGCTGCTTTTTTTGCGCCTGCCTGTGCGCCGCGCCGGGGCAGGAACGAATCCGCGGCATACATTATTATATATATGTAGTTTGCCCGTCCCGGGCGCTCTGCCCGGAGCGGAAAAAGAAAGGGAGGAAACTCACATGCTTGCACAAACCATCGTATCTCTGCTGCCCCCAATCATCGCCATCGCGCTGGCGCTGATTACGAAGGAGGTCTACTCGTCCCTGTTCATCGGCATTCTTGCCGGCGGACTCATGTACTCCGGCTTCAGCTTTGCCGGCACCATGGAGCACGTCTTTGTGGACGGCATGATTGGCTCGCTGGCGGACAGTTGGAACGTCGGCATCCTGATTTTCCTGGTCATCCTCGGCTCGATGGTCATGCTGATGAACCGCGCCGGCGGCTCGGCGGCGTTCGGGCGCTGGGCGGCGGAGCACGTCAAGACCCGCGTCGGCGCGCAGCTTGCCACCATTGCGCTGGGCATTCTCATCTTCATTGACGACTACTTCAACTGCCTGACCGTCGGCTCCGTGATGAGCCCGCTGGCAGAGCGCCACGGCATCACCCGCGCCAAGCTCGCCTACCTGATTGACGCAACGGCGGCGCCGGTGTGCATCATCGCGCCGATTTCGTCCTGGGCGGCGGCGGTCACCGGCTTCGTGGACGGCGTGAACGGTCTGGACCTGTTCATCCGCGCCATCCCCTACAACTTCTATGCGTTCTGCACGCTGGCGATGCTCGTCACGCTCTCCGTCGGCAAGTTCGACTTCGGCCCCATGCGCGCCGTTGAAATGGCGGAGCGCCTGCAGAAGCCGCGCCGCGCCAGCATCACCGGCGCAGAGGACCTGCCCAACCCGCCCGTGAGCCAGACGGGCAAGGTCATCCATCTGGTGCTGCCCATCGTGGTGCTGATTGTCTCCTGCGTGATTGGCATGATTTACACCGGCGGTTTCTTTGACGGCGTGGGCTTTGTGGACGCCTTCGCCAACTCCGACGCCTCTGTGGGTCTGGTGTACGGCTCCTCCGTGGCGCTGATTATCACGATTCTCTTCTATCTCGCCACCCGCGTGCTGAGCTTCAACGAGTGCATGAACGCCATTCCCGAGGGCTTCAAGGCGATGGTGCCCGCCATTCTGGTGCTGACCTTCGCCTGGACGCTCAAGGCGATGACCGACTCCCTCGGCGCGGCGGACAACGTGGCGGCGCTGGTGAACAGCGCGGCGCACAACGGCGCGCTGATGAGCCTGCTGCCCGCGCTGGTGTTTGTGGTCGGCGGCTTCCTCGCCTTCGCCACCGGCACGAGCTGGGGCACCTTCGGCATCCTGATTCCCATCGTCGTGGACGTGTTCGGCAGCAACATGGACAACGAGCTGATGATTATCGCCATCTCCGCCTGCATGGCGGGCGCGGTCCTCGGCGACCACTGCTCCCCGATTTCCGACACGACCATCATGGCGAGCGCGGGCGCACAGTGCAACCACGTGCAGCACGTGTCCACGCAGTTGCCCTACGCGCTGACCGCCGCGGCGGTTTCGCTGGTGAGCTATGTGCTTGCGGGCTTCATCCGCAACTGGCTCGTCTGCCTGCCCATCGCCATCGTGATGATGGTCGCCGTGCTCTTCGTCATTCGTTCCCGCGAGACGGCGAAGGCCTGAAGCGATAGATTAAGCTGATACCGTTCAAAAACGCCCTTGCCCTTGTGGCAGGGGCGTTTTTCGCGCTTGCCAAAGACCTGCGAGGGCGACGCCAGCCGTCCCGGTGGAGCTGACCGGATGGAGCGCTGCGGACCAGCATGACCGGGAGGAAAAGGACAGGCAAAAATTGTGACATACTGGAACAACCCCTTGACAGTCGAGAAAGAAGCGTGTCATAAATAAAAATTGTCGGGAAATCGCGACCCGGCTCGACCGGGCAAAACGGCGCAAAAAGCCGTCGCGTCAGCCGCCGGGCGACGTTCATGGGTGCGGACGGAACACGGCGTGAAAAAGCTGAAGGATTCCTTGTTGATTTTCTGCGGAAAACAGATTATAATATCAGATACATATTGGGATAGTATAGACAGCCGCCTGTTTCGCCCAATCCATGCAGGGTGTCTCAAAACAGTCCAATTGGAAAAAGGAGAGATTGCTATGAAAAGACAAAGACAACTTCTCAGCATCCGGACCTACTTGTTAGCCATGGTTTTGGCACTATGCATCGGAGGAGGGCTTGCGCATGCGGCGGACCCGGGCGTGACGCCCGTGGCCGGTGCGACCATCGATTACAGCATGGATGAGTTGGTCG
>JAILRK010000127.1 GCA_024698225.1 Oscillospiraceae bacterium
CCGATCCCCTACGACCCTGCCGCACGGGAACCCGCCCTTCGCTCGAGCATCTGCACGGGCGCGATGGTGGTGGGCTTCATCGACCGCGAATCGGGCAGGTTTCTCGAGCACGCGCTCGCACGCAACCAGGACGAGGTCAACGAGTTCTGCCGCCGCGTCGGCGTCGAGCCGGAGCAGCTTAGGCACATCTACTGAATCGAAACACCGCACGAGGGGGCGTTGGCCTTCCCTCGTGCGGTGTTCTGTTTTCCGCGTTATTCGTGCGCCGCCAGCCAGTCGCCGACCTCGGCGCCGATGGCGCGCACCGCGCCCTCGTCATAGGGCAGGCGCAGCCCCGCGCCGCGGACCAGCTCTTCAAAGGTGCGGCTGCCGCCCTGGTCGACAAAGGCGAGATAGCGCGTCCACGCCTCCTGCGGCGCGCGCAGATAGAGCGTCCAGAACTGGAACGCCATCGTCTGCGCCATGCAGTAGTCGATGTAGTAGAGCGGGTAGAGATAGATGTGCAGCTGCCGCTGCCAGAGCGCGCCGCGCCCGTAGAAGGGCAGCGCGTCATAGTCCATCCACGGGCGGTATTTCTTCTCCAGCTCCAGCCAGACCGCGTTGCGCTGCTCCGGCGTGAGCGTCGGGTCCTCATACATGACGTGCTGGAACTCATCCACCATGCAGCCGTAGGGGAGGAAGGTCAGCGCCTCCTCCGCGTGGGCAATCTCATAGCGCGCCGTGGCGTCGCCGAAGAACAGGTGGTGATACGGCGAGGTGAGGAACTCCATGGACATCGAGTGCGTCTCCGCGCCGTCCATCGTCGGGGTCATCAGGCGGCGGGGATAGCCCTTCTTCATCGCGCGGAAGGCGGCGAAGGCGTGTCCCGCCTCGTGCGTCAGCACGTCCACGTCGCCCGCGGTGCCGTTGAAGTTGGAGAAGATGAACGGCGCGCGGTGGTCGTAAATCTCCGTGCAGTAGCCGCCGGGCGCCTTGCCGTCCTTGCTCAGCACGTCCAGCAGCTCGTTGTCGTACATGAACTCGATGAACTCCGCGGTCTCCGGGCTCATGCTGCGGTACATCGCAAGCCCCGCGGCGAGGATGTCGTCCGCCGTGCCCCGCGGGGTCGGGTTCCCGTCGGGGAAGAGCAGCACGTCGTCGTAGAGCTTCAGCTTGTCCACGCCGAGCCGCTTTTCCTGCGCCGCCTTGACCTTCGCCACCAGCGGCACCAGCGCGTCCGCAATCTGCGCGCGGAAGGCGGCGACCTTGGCGGGACCGTAGCAGTTGCGGCCCATGCGGTCGTAGCCCAGCGGGATATAGTTCTCGTAGCCCAGCATCCGGCCCTGCTCGGTGCGCACCTTCACCAGCGCGTCGTACAGCGCGTCCAGCTGCTCGCGGTGCGCGTCGAAGAACGCCGCCTCGGTCTCATAGGCGCGGCGGCGCGTCGCGCGGTCCGGGCTCTGCTTGTAGGGGCCCAGCTTCGGCAGCGGAAGCTGCTTCCCGTCGAACTCGACGACGGCGGAGGCGTAGAGCTTCTGGTACTCGCTGCTCAGCTTGTTCTCGCGCTGCATCGGCTCCACCATCTCCGGCGTGAAGCTGCGCGCCGCGAGCTCAAGGTCGAGGAAGAACACCTTGCCGTATTTCTCCTCCAGCGCCGCGCGGTGGGGCGAGGCGAGCAGCGCGCGGTTGATGCGCTGCACGTCCTCCTCCAAAAGCGGCATGTGCTCGTCGATGAAGTCGTTCTCCGCGTCGTAATAGGCGTCGCGGGTGTCGATGCTGTGGCGGATGGACGCCAGCGTCGCCATCGTGCCGAGGTGCCCCTCAAAGACGTTGAGCGCCTCCACGGCGGCAATCTGCGCCGCGGCGCTTTCGGCGCTCTCGATGCGGCGCAGGATGTCCTGCAGCGCGGCGCGTGCGCCGTCGATGTCAGGGCGGGTATAGGTCATTTCGGAAAATTTCATGTGGGTTCTCCTTTTTGGACGCAGCGGGTTCGGCTGCGCCGCTCAGTCTGTCGCCGCGCCCGGTCTGCACAGATAGGCGTACCAGCCCTCGGCGCTGTCCGTCTCCGCGACGTCCCAGCCGGCGGCAAGCAGCGCCTGCCGGACCTCCTCGGCGCGCGTGTCGATGATGCCGGAGCAGAGAAACACGCCGTCGGGGCGCAGCAGGGGACGCACCTTCGTCGAAAGGTGGAGGATGACGTCCGCGACGATGTTCGCCACGACCACGTCGTAGCCGTCGCCAAACTCCCGCGCCAGCGCGCGGTCCGCAGTGACGTCCCCGGCGCGGACGGTGTAGCGCGTGCGGTCCACGCCGTTGAGCGCGGCGTTTTCGTACGCGACGGTTACGCAGGTCGGGTCCACGTCGCAGGCAAAGGCCTGCGCCGCGCCGAGACGCAGCGCCGCGATGGACAGAATACCGCTGCCGCAGCCGAGGTCAAGCACCTTCTCCCCGCCGTGAATCAGGCGGTCAAGCGCCGTGAGGCACAGGCGCGTCGTGGCATGGCTGCCGGTGCCGAAGGTCAGCCCGGGGTTGAGAATCAAAGGCACGCGGCCCTCCGCGTCCGCCTGCTCCCACTCCGGCACGACCAGCAGCCGCTCGCCGATTTTCATCGGGCGGTAAAACTGCTTCCAGTTGTTCTCCCAGTCCTCGTCCGCCACGTTCGCCATGGACAGCAGCAGCGGCGCATAGGCGGGGTTCTGCTGCCGGAACGCCGAGAGCGCGACGCGAAGTTTGGCGAGCGTGTCCCAGCCCTCGGCGTCCTCTGCGAGGTAGAAGGTCACGCGGCACTTGCCCTGCTTCTCGCGCAGCAGCGCCTCGTCCACGTAGTCCCAGTAGCGGCGGTTGTTTTCGAGAAAGCGCTTGAAATCGCCCTCCTCGTCAATCATCAGCGATTCCACGCCGTAGGCGGCGAGCAGCCCGCTCACCGGCTCGATGCCCTCGGGCGTCGTGTCGATGCTCAGCTCCAGCCACTTCATCGTGCGCTCCCGAAGAAGAACACGCCCAGCGTGCCCGCGCCCGTGTGCGAGCCGATGACCGGCCCGATGTAATCGGCGCGCACGTCGGTGATGCCGCAGCGCTCCGCAAGCATCGTCTTCACCAGCGCCACGCTCTCCGGGGCGTCGGCATGGCAGATGAACACGGTCTGCTCCGCAAGCGGGGGCGTGCCAAGCTCCTCCAGCTTGCTCACCAGTCCGCTGAGCGCCTGCTTCATGCCGCGCGCCTTGCTCACGGGCGTGAGCTTGCCCTCGGCGTCGCAGTGCATGATGGGCTTGATGGAAAGCACCGTGCCGATGACGGCGCTGGTGGCGTTCAGCCGTCCGCCGCGGCGCAGGTGGTTGAGGTCGTCCACGGTGAACCAGTGGTCGATGTGGCGGATGCCCTCGCGCAGCCAGTCGGCAAGCTCGTCAATGCCAAGTCCCTTTGCCTTCTGCTTTGCCGCCGTCCACACCAGCAGACCCTGCCCGCGCGAGGCGGAGAGGGAGTCGATGACGATGATTTTCGCCTCGGGGAAATCGGCGCGCATCTCCTCCGCGGCAATGCAGGCGGACTGATAGGTGGTGGACAACGCGCTGGAAAACGCAACGCACAGGATGTCCTTGCCCGCTTTGAGGATGGGCCACATGGCGTCGGTGTAGTCCGCGACGTTCGCCGCCGCGGTGACAGACTGCTCGCCCTGCTTCAGCCTGCTGTAAAACTCGTCCAGCCCCATCTCTGCGTGGTCCGGCGTGTCGTAATAGGATTTGCCGCCGAGGGTAAACGAAAGCGGAACGACGCAAAGTCCGCTCTCCGCGACCTCCTGCTCGTTCAGGTCGCAGCAGCTGTCGGTCATGATGACATAATCACGCATGTAAGAGTGCTCCTTTTCGTAGTCCGCGCCGCAACGCGGCGCTGTAATTGATGCGGAGCGTCAAAGCGCTCCGCTGTTTTACAAAAATAAGTGAAGTGTCTGCTCTGCCCCTATTCTATCATAGGCGGCAGGAAAAGAAAAGCGTGAATTGCGACGCTCGTTGCGCCCGGACAAGCAAAGGACGGGACCCGCCTCCGCGGCGCGCGCCGGACTATTTTCCGACGCAAAAGCGCTCGAAGATGCGCGCGACCATATCCTCGCGCGCGGTGCGCCCGGTGAGCTCGCCGAGGGCGGCGGACGCCGCCTCAACCTCGGTGAGCACGACGTCGGGCGTCATGCCGCCGCGCAGCGCCTCCAGTGCCGCGCGCACGGC
>JAILRK010000179.1 GCA_024698225.1 Oscillospiraceae bacterium
CAAAATGCTTGAAAAGCATTTTGATAGCGCCGCAGGCGCGTAGGTATCGCATGAGACGACATGACGCGCTCTGCGCGGCATGAGCGTGCGAAGCACGCGCGATTTCAAATCAATCATTTTGATTTGAAATCAGTATCAGTCCTGCACCAGCCGCCAGCGCAGGGCGGTGTAGCGGCGGGTGCGGCGGTCGTTTTCCGCCATGCGGCGCAGGGCGGCGTCGTCGCCGACGATGACCAGCAGCTCGCGGGCGCGGGTGATGGCGGTGTAGAGCACGCCGCGCACCTCAAGCCCCGGCGCGCAGGGCGCGGCGACGAAAATGACGCCGCGGTACTCGCTGCCCTGCGCCTTGTGGACGGTGGTGGCGTAGGCGACGTCCAGCTCCGCGAGCATGTCGGCGGTGTAGGTCGCCACGCGGTCGTCGAAGGCGATGGTCAGCAGCGTGCCGTCCGGCTCAATCTGCAGAATCTGCCCCACGTCGCCGTTGAAGACGCCCGTGCCGACGCTGCCGTCGCCGCGCGTCCACTCCACGTCGTAGTCGTTGCGCGTCTGCATGACGCGGTCGCCCTCGCGGAAGAGCGTGTCGCCGAACTGCCGCTCGTGCTTGCCCTCGGCGGGCGGGTTGAGCGCCGCCTGCAGCGCGCGGTTGAGCGCGGCGGTGCCGGTTGCGCCGCGGCGGGTGGGCGTGAGCACCTGGATGTCGGCGGCGGGGATGCCCATCTTCTCGGGCAGGCGGGTTTTGCACAGCTCCACCACCGTGTCCACCAGACGCACGCTGTCCCGGCGCGGGAGAAAGAAGAAATCGCCCGCGGCGGTGTTGCGCAGCTCCGGCAGCCTGCCCTCGTTGACGGCGTGGGCGTTGCGGATGATGGCGGACTGCTGCGCCTGCCGGAAGACCTCGGTCAGCGCGACGGTCTGCACGCGCCCGCTGCGGATGAGGTCGGAAAACACGTTGCCCGCGCCCACGCTGGGCAGCTGGTCGGGGTCGCCGACGAGCACGAGGCGGCAGCCGGGGCGCAGCGCCGCGAGCAGCGCGCGCATGAGCGCCAGGTCCACCATGGAGCTCTCGTCCACGATGAGCGCGTCCGCCTTGAGCGGGTCTTTTTCGTTTTTCTGGAAGCGCACCTGCCCGGTGCGCTCGTCCCAGCTCATGCCGAGCATGCGGTGGATGGTCTGGGCGTCGCGCTCGCAGACCTCGCCCATGCGCTGCGCGGCGCGCCCCGTCGGGGCGGCGAGCAGCACGTCCAGCCCCATGCGCTCGAACAGCGTCAGGATGGCGCGCACGGAGGTGGTCTTGCCCGTGCCGGGACCGCCGGTGAGAATCAGCAGCTGCTCCTGCGCCGCCAGCTCCACCGCCTTGCGCTGCAGCGGGGCGTAGTCGATGCCCTGCTCGCGCTGGATTTCGTCAATCGCCTTCGCCGCGCCGCGCAGCACGTCCGGCTTGTCCGCGAGCATGGCGCGCAGCCGCGTGGCGACGGCGTCCTCGTCCGCGTGGCAGCGCGCGAGATAGCAGGCGTCCACGTTCGCCACGCGCTCCTCCACGATGCGCCCGCGCTCGAGCAGCGCGTCCAGCGAGGGCTCCACCGCGTCCGGCGTCTCGTTGAGCAGCTGCGCCGTGGCATGGAGCAGCTTGTCGCGCGGCAGGAAGACGTGTCCGCCGCCGGACTCGTTGTGTGCCAGCTCGAACAGCAGCCCCGCCTCCGTGCGGCAGGCGGCGTCGCCGCCGAGCGAGAGCGCGATCTCGTCCGCCAGCGCGAAGTCCACGCGAAACGGCTCGTCCACCAGCAGATAGGGGTTGCGGCGCAGCGTCGGCATGGCGGCGGCGCCGTAGCGGCGGTAGAGCGGCACGGCGAGCGCGGCGCTGAGCTCGAACTGCGAGAGGAACTCCACCAGACGGCGCAGACCCATCTGCTCGCGGAAGCTCTCGGACATCTCGCGGGCGCGGCGGGCGCTGATGCCGCGCAGCGCGCCGATGGCGTCCGGGTCGTTCTCCAGCACGTTGAGCGTCTCCGTGCCGAAGTGCTCCACCAGCAGGCGCGCCGTGGGCGCGCCGATGCCGCGCACCGTGCCGGAGGTGAGGAAGTCGAGGATGCCGGCCTCGTCCTCGGGCAGGCGGCGCTCCACCTCGTCGGCGGAGAACTGCTCGCCGTGGCTGGGATGCACGACGAAGCTGCCCGTGGCGGACAGCGCCTCCCCCGGCGCGGGGAAGGGGATGCAGCCCACGAGCGTAATCAGCTCGCCGTCCTCCGTCACAAGGCGGAGCACGGCGTAGCCGTTCTCCTCATTCTGGTAAATCACCGAGGCAATGGTCCCGATGACGGTCTGCTGTTCCTCCATGCTGCCTCCTGTTTCCGCGCGGCGTTCAGCCCAGCATCCGCCGCAGGTACTGGCCCGTGTACGAGCCCTCGGCGGCGGCGACCTGCTCGGGCGTGCCCTGGGCGACGATGGTGCCGCCGCCGCTGCCGCCCTCGGGGCCAAGGTCTATGATGTGGTCGGCGCACTTGATGACGTCGAGGTTGTGCTCGATGACCAGCACCGTGTTGCCCACGTCCACCAGCCGCTGCAGCACGTCCAGCAGGCGGCGCACGTCGTCGGCGTGCAGGCCGGTGGTCGGCTCGTCGAGGATGTAGATGGTGCGGCCCGTGGCGCGCTTGGACAGCTCCGTCGCCAGCTTGACGCGCTGCGCCTCGCCGCCGGAGAGCGTCGTGGACGACTGGCCCAGCCGGATGTAGCCGAGGCCCACGTCGGAGAGCGTGCGCAGCCGCCCGGCGAGCTTCGGCAGGTCGCGGAAGAAGTCCAGCGCCTCCTCCACCGTCATGTCCAGCACGTCCGCGATGCTCTTGCCCTTGTAGCGCACCTCCAGCGTCTCGCGGTTGTAGCGCTTGCCGCGGCAGACCTCGCAGGGGACGTAGATGTCCGGCAGGAAGTGCATCTCGATTTTCAGCTGTCCGTCGCCGCCGCAGGCCTCGCAGCGCCCGCCGCGCACGTTGAAGCTGAAGCGCCCGGTGCCGTAGCCGCGCGCCTTCGCGTCCGGCGTGGAGGCGAACAGGTCGCGGATGTCGTTGAACAGGCCCGTGTAGGTGGCGGGGTTGGAGCGCGGCGTGCGCCCGATGGGCGTCTGGTCGATGCAGATGACCTTGTCCAGATGCTCCTCGCCCTCGATGGCGCGGTGACGCCCGGCGTGCGTCTTCATGCGGTTGAGGTCCGCGCCGAGCTTTTTATACAGAATCTCGTTGACGAGAGAGGACTTGCCGCTGCCGCTGACGCCCGTGACGCAGGTGAAGGTCCCCAGCGGGATGCTGACGTCGACGTCGCGGAGGTTGTTCTCGCGCGCGCCGCGCACGGTGAGCGTCTTGCCGTTTCCGGCGCGCCGCTGGCTCGGCACGGGGATGCGCTTCGCGCCGGAGAGGTACTGCCCCGTCAGCGAGGCGGGGTTCGCCATGACCTCCTCCGGCGTGCCCGCGGCGACAATCTGCCCGCCGTGGACGCCCGCGCAGGGACCGACGTCGACGATGTAGTCCGCCGCGCGCATCGTGTCCTCGTCGTGCTCGACGACAATCAGCGTGTTGCCGAGGTCGCGCAGATGGCGCAGCGTGGCGAGCAGCTTGTCGTTGTCGCGCTGGTGCAGGCCGATGGAGGGCTCGTCGAGGATGTAGAGCACGCCCATCAGGCTGGAGCCAATCTGCGTGGCGAGGCGGATGCGCTGCGCCTCGCCGCCGGAGAGGGAGGCGCTGGCGCGCGAGAGCGTCAGATACGACAGGCCCACGCTGCGCAGGAAGCCCAGCCGCGCGCGAATCTCCTTGAGGATGCGCTCGCCAATCATGCGCTGCTGCTCGCTGAGGCTGAGGTTGTCCATGAAGTCCAGCGCGTCCGAAACGGAGCGCTGCGTGTAGTCCGAGATGCTCAGTCCGCCGACGGTCACCGCCAGCGCCTCCCGGCGCAGACGCTTGCCCTGACAGGCGGGGCAGGGGCACTGGCTCATGACCTCCTCCAGCTCGGCGCGCACGCCCTCGCTCTGGGTCTCCCTGTAGCGGCGCTGCAGGTTGTTGATGACGCCCTCAAAGGGCTGGTACAGCGTGCCCTTGCCGCGGGGCTGGTCGTACTGCAGCTCCAGCTTCTCGCCCTTCGTGCCGTAGAGGATGACGTCCAGCACCTCCGGGGAGAGGCGCTCCACGCTGTCGCGGAGGGAGAAGCGGTATTTCCGCGCCAGCGCGTCAAAGTACATGCGGGAGATGCCGTCGCCGCGCACGTTGTTCCAGCCGGAGGCGGTGATCGCCCCGTCGAGAATCGACAGCGCCGGGTTCGGAATCACCAGCTCGGGGTCGACGCGCAGCTGGAAGCCCAGCCCCGTGCACTCCGGGCAGGCGCCGAAGGGATTGTTGAACGAGAACAGGCGCGGCTGAATCTCCTCAATCGAGATGCCGCAGTCCTCGCAGGCGTAGTTCTGGGAGAACAGCAGGTCGCGCTGCTCCTGTATGAGATTCACCAGCACCAGCCCGCCGGAGAGCCCCGCCGCAGTCTCGGCGGAGTCGGTGAGCCGGTGGACGACGTCGGGGCGCAGGATCAGCCGGTCCACGACGATTTCGATGTTGTGCTTCTGGTTCTTGTTGAGCTTGATCTCCTCGTCCAGCTCGTACATGCTGCCGTCCACGCGCACGCGCACGTAGCCGGAGCGGCGCGCGTCCTCGAAGACCTTGGCGTACTCGCCCTTGCGCCCGCGGATCACCGGCGCCATGACCTGAATGCGCGTGCCCTCCGGCAGCGCCATCAGCTGGTCGATGATCTGGTCAATGGACTGCTGGCGGATTTCCTTGCCGCAGTTGGGGCAGTGCGGCGTGCCCACGCGCGCCCAGAGCAGGCGCAGGTAGTCGTAAATCTCGGTCACCGTGCCCACGGTGGAGCGCGGGTTTTGCGAGGTGGTCTTCTGGTCGATGGAGATGGCGGGGGACAGCCCGTCGATGTAGTCGACGTCCGGCTTGTCCTTCTGCCCGAGGAACATCCGCGCGTAGGACGAGAGGCTCTCGACGTAGCGGCGCTGGCCCTCGGCGTAGATGGTGTCGAACGCGAGGGAGGACTTGCCGCTGCCCGACAGGCCGGTCACCACCGTCAGCGCGTCGCGCGGAATCTCCACGTCGACGTTCTTGAGGTTGTTCTCCCGTGCGCCCTTGACGTAAATTTTACTGTTCATGGCATACGCTCCTTGTGGAAACTTGTGCCGGCGTGCGTGCCGGCTCAGCCGACGATGATATCCGCGGCGTCTGCGCCGAGGAGGGCCAGCAGCGCCGCGGGGGCGAGCTCGACCTGTGCGCCGATTCTGCCGGCGCTGACGAAGACGGTCTCGTGCGCGGTCACGGCGCTGTGGAAGACCGTGGGGAACTGCTTTTTCATGCCCACGGGCGAGCAGCCGCCGCGGACGTAGCCGGTCAGCGGCAGGAGGTCCCTGACGGCAATCAGCTCGACGGATTTCTCGCCCACCGCCTTTGCCGCCTTCTTGAGGTCGAGGGTCTCCGCCACGGGGATGCAGAACACGTAGTGCGCGCCCGTCGCGCCGCGGGCGACGAGCGTCTTGTACACGCGCGAGACGTCCTGCCCCAGCGCCTGCGCGATGTGCAGGCCGTAGGCGCGGTCGCCCAGGGGGCTTTCCGTCTCCTCGTAGCTGTGCGCGGTGTAGGGCAGCTTTTTCTGCGCCAGAATGCGCATCACGTTGGTCTTTTCTTCCTTATGCTTCGCCATGTGCGTCCTCCTTTGTCAGCAGCGCCGCGCCGCCGAGCACGCAGACAATGCCCAGCAGCACCCAGACGCTCAATTGCTCGTGAAAGAGCACGATGCCGTTGAGCGCGGCGACGACGGGCTCCACGTTGGCGAGAATCGCCGCCTTGCCGCTCTCCACGCCCTCGAGGCCCTTGGTGTAAAAGAGATAGGGCAGCACCGTTGCAATCAGCACCAGCCCCGCCGCGCCGCCCACGCCCCGCGGCGTCAGCAGGGCGGGCAGCAGCGCGGGCGCGTCGAGAAACAGCAGCGAGCCGAGCCCCGCGAAGAAGAAGGTCCAGTATATCATGGTGTAGGTGTCGTACCTCGCGAGCCCGTAGTGCGCGAAGACCGTGTAGGTCGCGTAGCAGAACGCGGAGGCGACGCCGAACAGGAGCCCGCGCGGCGTTCCGGTCAGCTCGCCGCCCACGACGCCGGAGACCAGCGCGCAGCCGGCCAGCGCAAGCAGAAGCGCCGCGAGCTTGCGCCGCGTGACCGGCGTTTTCCACAGCAGCGCGCTCATCACGACCACCATGGAAGGCGCGAGATAGAGCAGGATCGCCGCCACGGCGAGGGAGCATTCCGCCTGACAGCTGAGGTAGACCCACGAGAGGCAGAGGATGCTGACAAATCCGCTGGCGGCAAAAATCGGCAGGTGCCTCGGTTTCACGTGAAACACGCTGCGCCGGAACAGTGCGAACACCAGCGTGAGAAGCAAGAGGCTGGGAAAGTTGCGCACGAAAACGCGGTTGCGCATCTCGACGCCGGCAGAGCCGAGCAGGCGGTTGAACACGCCGATGAAGCCCCAGCAGACGGCGCCGAGAACGACCAGAGCGCAGGAGAGATATTTTTTCATGGAAGGTCCTTTCATTTGCCCGGGGGTGTTTTGCGCCCGCCGGGCGCGGGGGGGACGGCTTGAAACCGTTTCTCTCTTTCGGGCGCGAAAGAGAGAAATGGTTTCATACTGA
>JAILRK010000222.1 GCA_024698225.1 Oscillospiraceae bacterium
CGACATGTTTGCCGGCGTCAACTACGAGATTGACATCTCCAAGCCCGCCGGGGAGCGCATTGTCAACCTGACCTGGCCCGACGGCACGCCCGTCAAGGACGACGACTCCTTCGTCATCGCCGTGAACAACTACCGCTGCAATTCGCACCTGCTCAGCGACGCCATCTATGGCGACGGCGAGAAGCCCGTCCTGCTTGAGATGGACGTCTGCGGCGACATCGGCGGCGTACGCGAGCTGATTGGCGAGTACATCAAGACCGTCAAGGGCGGCACCATTACACCGGAGTGCGACAACAACTGGAAGATTGTCGGCAACGACTGGGACGAGGCGCTGCACCAGAAGGCAGTTGAGCAGCTCGCCGCCGGCACGCTGACCATCCCCTCCTCCGAGGACGGCCGCACGCCCAACGTCAAGGCGATTACCGTCAACGACCTCAAGTAAAACAACAAACCACCGCAAATCCCACACAGGGAGGCTTGTCCAAAGGGGCAGGCCTCCCCTTTTTTCTCCGGTGCCCGGCGAAAACAAAACCTTTTCATTCCCGCCCGTTCATGATAAGATAGGCACAACACACGGCAGGATGGGAGGCGAGGCGATGACGGCGGTTCTTCTGGCGCTGGCGGCGCTCTGGCTTGCGCTGCTCGTCCGGGAAAAGCGGCGCGCCGACCGCGACCGCGCGGCGCTGCGGCACGTCGTCCACGTCAACGGGACGCGCGGCAAATCCACGGTCAGCCGCCTGATTGACGCGGGACTGCGCGCGGGCGGGCTGCGCGTGTTCTGCAAGACGACGGGCACGGACCCGATGACCATCGACGTCGCGGGCGTCGAGGCGCCGCTCGTGCGCCGCGGACGCGCCAACATCAAAGAACAGCTCGCCATTCTGCACCGCGCCGCGGCGCAGCACGCCGACGTGCTGGTGGTGGAGTGCATGGCGGTGCTGCCGGAGCTGCAGCACACGGCGCAACACCAAATGCTGCGCGCGGACGTCGGCGTCATCACCAACGTGCGGCGGGACCACACCGACGTCATGGGCGACACGCTGCCCCGGATTGCGCGCTCACTGTCCAACACCATTCCGCGCGGCGGTGTGCTGCTGACCGCGGAGACCGGACAGGCCGCGCTGCTGCAGCAGCGCGCGGCGGCGCTGGGCAGCCGCTTCGTCCCCGTCTGTCCCGACGGCACGGAGCCGGACTTCGACTTCCCCGATAATATTGCGCTGGCGCTGGCGGTCTGCGCGGAGCTGGGCGTCCCGCGCGCGACGGCGCTGGCGGGCATGCGGGCGTTTCACCGCGACCCCTACGCGCTGCGCCTGTACCGCTGCGGCGGCGCGGTGTTCGTCAACGCGCTCTCCGCCAACGACGTGCAGTCCTCCGTGCTCATCTGGGAGGGACTGCGCGCGCGCTTTCCCGCTCGCACGCTGAGCATTCTCGTCAACAACCGGCCGGACCGCGGCAGCCGCGCGCAGGACATGGCGGAGGTCTGCGTCCGGCTGCGCCCCGCGCGCGTGCTGCTGCTGGGCGCGGCGCAGGGCTTCATGCGCCTGCAACTGCGCGCACGGTTGCCGGAGGCACAGGTCACGGGCTTAAAAAACGCGGCGGCGCTGGACCTTGCCGCCTTTGGCGAGGGGGACGCGGTGCTGCTGGTCGGCAACATCGCGGGACAGGGGCGCGCGCTGACGCAGCGCCTGAGAGAGGAGGGTGAGGAGCTTGTACGATAACGTCGTCATCATAGGCGTGCTGGCAAGCCTGCTGTTTTCCGAGCTGACGGGACTCTCCGCCGGGCTGGTGGTGCCGGGCTACCTCGCGCTCTCGCTCCACACGCCGGGGCGGCTGGTCTCGACGCTGGCGGTGGCGCTTGCCGCCGCGCTGCTCTGCCGCGTGCTCTCGGGCTATCTGATTCTCTACGGCAGGCGGCGCTTCGGCGTGCAGCTGCTGCTGGCGTTCCTGCTCAGCGCGCTGCTGGGCCGCTTTGCCGCGCCGCTGGGCATCAGCGACGTCATCGGCGTGCTGATTCCGGGCATCCTCGCCCGCGAGATTGACCGGCAGGGCGTGCGCGACGCGCTGCTGGCGGTGGGCATCGTCACCGCCGCAACGGCGCTGCTGGCTCTGCTGGGCGGCTACCCGCTGCTGTAAGGGGAGGTGGCTTTCCCATGAGAACCATTGACCGGCCCCACCTGCTTGCCGCGCTGGCGCTGCTGCTCGCCGCGCTGACGCTCGGCACGCTCTGCGCCCCCGTCGTGCCGGCGGCGGACTACGCCGAAAAGCTGGACGCCGCCGCGCGCATGCAGGCGTGCATGGACCGCGTGCGGGAATACAAAGAGGCGCTCGGGCTCGGCGTCAGCGCGGACGACCTGCGCGGCACCGGCATGATTGGCGAGCCCTATACCTTCATCACCACCACCAGCGGCGCGCTGGAGGCAAAGCGCACCACGGCGGACCCCGACATGGCGGCGCTGGTGGTGCAGCTGCTGCACGAGGCGGGCGTCCGCGCCGGGGACACGGTGGGCGCGGGCTTCTCCGGCTCGTTCCCGGCGATGAATCTCGCCGTGCTCTGCGCCTGCGCCGCGATGGACGTGCGCGTGGTGTGCATCGCCTCGGTCGGCGCGTCCACCTACGGCGCGAACCAGCCGGAGCTGACCTACCCGGACATGGCGCTGCGCCTTGCCGCCGACGGGCTGATTCCCCTGCCGGACGCCTTTTCGATGGGCGGCTGGCGCGACTGCGGGCTGGACATGGACCCCGAACTCGCCGCGCAGATTCGCGCGCGGCTGGAGGCAAGCGGCGTGCCAATGCTCTATGAGGAGGACTTCGCCGCGAACCTCGCCGCGCGCAGGCAGCTCTACGCCGACAAGGGCCCGATTTCCTGCTTCATCGGCGTGGGCGGCAACCTGAGCACCATCGGACAGGGCGAGGACACCGTCCCCTACGGGCTGGTGCCGCCGCAAACGGTGAAGCGGACGGACGCGGGCAGCGGACTGCTGGAGCTCTACAACGCCGAGGGACTGCCGGTGCTGCACCTGCTGAACATCAAGCGCCTCGTCGCCGACTACGGCCTGCCCTATGACCCGCAGCAGCCCACCGTGCCGGGGGAGAGCGCCGTCTACCACACAAAACGCTTTCCGCCCGCGGCGGCAGTGCTCGGCCTGTGCGGCGCGCTGGCGCTGCTTGCGCACGGGCGCGCAAAGCGCAGAGAGGAGGACGCCCCATGAGAACGCTGTTTTCCGTGCTGCTTGCGGCGCTGTGCCTCCTGACCGGCTGCGCGCCGGAGGCGGCGGCGCCCGCCGCA
>JAILRK010000225.1 GCA_024698225.1 Oscillospiraceae bacterium
CCGTTTAAAACTTTAACGCATAAAATCACAAAAGTGAAAGGAAGTTTTCCCATGCCGATTACCGACCTGCTGGAGCGCAACAGCAAGCTCTATGGCGAGGAGATCGCCCTTGTGGAGATCAATCCCGCCGTGACGGAAAAGCCCCGTGTGACCTGGAAGGAGTTTGAGCTCATTCAGCCCGCTTCCTCCGCCCCCTACCGCCGCGACATCACGTGGAGCGTATTTGATGAAAAGGCAAACCGCGTGGCGAACATGCTGCTCTCCCGCGGCGTTCAGAAGGGGCAGAAGGTCGCCATCCTGCTGATGAACTGCCTGGAGTGGCTGCCGATTTACTTCGGCGTTCTCAAAACCGGCGCGGTTGCCGTGCCGCTGAACTTCCGCTACACCGCCGACGAAATCAAGTACTGTGTGGAGCTGGCGGACGCGGACATCCTGTTTTTCGGGCAGGAGTTCATCGGGCGCGTGGAGGACATTGCCGAGGAGCTGGGACAGAGCCGTATGCTCATCTTCGTAGGCAGCGTGTGCCCCAGCTTTGCCGAGAGTTACTATGACCTCAGCGCCAACTGCTCCTCCGTGGCGCCGAAGGTGCTCATCGAGGACACGGACGAGGCCGCCATCTACTACTCCTCCGGCACGACCGGCTTCCCCAAGGCGATTCTGCTGGACCACACGGCGCTGCTGCAGAGCGCGCGCATGGAGGCAAAGCACCACGAGACCACCCACGACGACGTGTTTCTCTGCATTCCGCCGCTGTATCACACGGGCGCCAAGATGCACTGGTTCGGCTCGCTGTTCACCGGCAGCCGCGCCGTGCTGCTCAAGGGCAACACCCCGCAGGCGATTTTTGACGCCGTATCCCAGGAGAAATGCACCATTGTGTGGCTGCTGGTGCCCTGGGCGCAGGACATCCTCGCCGCGCTCGACCGCGGCGACCTCAAGCTGGAGGACTATACGCTTGCGCAGTGGCGGCTGATGCACATTGGCGCGCAGCCGGTGCCGCCGTCCCTGATTCGCCACTGGCTGAGCTACTTCCCCCACCACAAGTACGACACGAACTACGGTCTGTCCGAGTCCACGGGTCCGGGCTGCGTGCACCTCGGCATGGACAACGTCGACAAGGTCGGCGCCATCGGCGTGCCGGGCTTCGGCTGGAAGTGCAAGATTGTGGATGAGAACGGCGAACTCGTTGCACGGGGCGAGGTCGGCGAGCTGTGCGTCAAGGGTCCCGGTGTGATGCGCTGCTATTACCACGACCCCGAGGCCACTGCCGCCGTTCTCAAGGACGGCTGGCTCCACACGGGCGACATGGCGAAGCTGGACGAGGACGGCTTCATCTTCCTTGTGGACCGCAAGAAGGACGTCATCATCTCCGGCGGCGAGAACCTCTATCCCGTCCAGATTGAGGATTTCCTTGCGGCGAACCCGAAGATTCACGACGTGGCGGTCATCGGTCTGCCCGACAAGCGCCAGGGCGAGATTGCCGCGGCAATCGTGCAGGTCAAGGAGGGCATGGAGCTGAGCGAGGAGGAACTCAGGGACTACTGCATGGAGCTGCCGCGCTACAAGCGCCCGCGCAAGATTATTTTCGCCAACGTGCCGCGCAACCCCACCGGAAAAATCGAAAAGCCCAAGCTGCGTGAGAAGTACGGCGGAACGCGTCTGGTCGAGGCGCAGAACAGAGGCTGATTTTCGATTGACACGCCTGACCGATTCTGTTAAAATACTCTGTACTTATCACTTGTGATTTGCATGACCGGGATGACAGAAAGGACAGTTTCCATGATTACGAACAAACGAAGCATCAAGGTGTTCAGCGGGAACGCCAATCCCAAGCTTGCCGCCGACATATGCAAGTCGATTGGCACGACCCTCGGTGAAAACAGCGTCACCGGCTTTGCCGACGGCGAGGTTTCCTGCTCTATCTACGAATCCGTGCGCGGAAGCGACGTGTTCATCGTCCAGTCGACCTGCAAGCCGGTTAACGACAACCTGATGGAGCTGCTGGTCATGATTGACGCCTGCCGCCGCGCCTCTGCGGGGCGCATCACGGCGGTCATCCCCTACTTTGGCTACGCGCGTCAGGACCGCAAGTCCCGCTCCCGTGACCCCATCAGCGCAAAGCTGGTGGCAAACCTGCTCGTCGCTGCGGGCGTGCACCGCGTGCTGACGATGGACCTGCATGCTGCGCAGATTCAGGGCTTTTTCGACATTCCCGCGGACAATCTGCTCAGCTACCCCATTTTTGCCGACTACTACGCCAAGAAGTTCGGCAGCGCACTGCACAACATGGTGGTCGTCTCACCCGGCGTCGGACCCACCGCACGGGCGCGCAAGTTCGCGGAAAAGCTGGAGTCCGGTCTCGCCATCGTGGACCGCCGTCAGGACGGCCCGTCCGCGGAGGAGACGCTGAATATCATCGGCGACGTAAAGGACAAGGACTGCATTCTCTTTGCCGACATCGTGGACACGGGCGAAACCCTCGTCACCGCCGCAAAGGCGCTGACCGAGAAGGGCGGGGCAAAAAAGGTCTATGCCTGCGCCACGCACGGCGTGCTTGCCGGTCAGGCAATCGACCTGCTGGAGAAGAGCAACATCGTGCAGCTTGCCCTGCTGGACACCATCCCCGCCCATCCCGAGGCAAAGCGCGCGCGCCTGCACTACCTCACCGTCGCCCCCATCTTCGGCGAGGCCATCGAGCGCAGCTTCCAGGAAATCTCCATCACAAAATTCGTATTTTAATCCCATCCCCATAAAAAAACTGCGGCAGTGCCGCAGTTTTTTTATGGGGTCATTTGTTTTTGATACGCCCCGCGGATTGCGCCGACGAGGTAGAGCGAGCCGAAGGCAACCACCGCGCCGTCCGGTCCGGCGGCATCGAGGGCGGCGCGCAGACCGTCCGGAATCTCCGCATAGGCGCGCGCGTCCGCGCCGCGCTCCGTGAGGTATGCCGCGAGGTCCTCCGCGCCAAGCGCGCGCTCGCTCAGCGGCGTGAGACAGACGAACTGCTGCGCCAGGGGAAGCAGCTCCGAGAGCATCGTCGGATAGTCCTTGTCGCGCAGCACGCCGAGCAGGAACACGACCGGCTTCCCCGGCAGCAGGCGGCGCAGGCTGTCCGCCATGGCCGCGGCGCACTGCGGGTTGTGTCCGCCGTCGATGAGAAACAGCGGCGCGCGTCCCATGACCTCCATGCGCGCCGGCCATTTGACCTCTGCAAGGCCGCGCTCCACCGCAGCCTCGTCAATCTGCCAGTGCGCGTCCCGCAGCGCCTCGACGGTCTCCAGCGCGGTGGCGGCGTTGTGCAGCTGGTACTGTCCCAGCAGCGCCAGGCGGTATTCCCTGCCCTTCCATACAAAGCGCTGACCGTCCAGGTCCTCCGAGACGGGGCGGATGCAGCGGTAGTCCGCAACGCGCAGCGGCACGCCCTTGCGCGCGCAGTCGGCGCGCACAACGGCCGTCACCTCAGGCGCGCCGTCGTAGCACACGGCACGGCAGCCCGGCTTGAGAATCCCCGCCTTGGTGGCGGCGATTTTCTCCAGCGTGTCGCCAAGGTACTCGGTGTGCTCCAAGCCGATGTTCGTGATGACCGCCACCTCCGGACAGTCAATCA
>JAILRK010000249.1 GCA_024698225.1 Oscillospiraceae bacterium
GCGGCGTAGGCGCAGAAATAGCGCTCGTCCGCCTCCGGGAAGCTGCGTGCGTCGTCCGTCACCATCTCGGCGTAGATGCTGTACACGTCGACGGACTGCGCATAGTTCATCATGTCGGGGTCGTGTCCACCGGCGGGGCGCATGTTGACCTCCATGGCGGCGTAGTCGCCCGCCTTGCCCACGCCCGGGCAATCCTGCGAGAGGCGGATGAACTCAAAGTGGACGAAGCGGCGGTCCGCGCCGAAGGCCTTGGCGACCCTCCGCCCGAGCGCGGCGAGGTTCGGGTCCGGCTCAGGGCTGGTGTAGAAGGTGACGTCCAGGTCCTCCGCCACGGCGTCGAGCACCGGCTCGTAGACCTCCATCGACTCGAACAGCGGCCGGCAGCGGGCGTCGAGAATCGCGTCGTAGGTGCAGATGTCGCCGGAGAGGAACTGCTCCATGACGTAGGGCTCGTCCGGCAGCGCGTCGTAAAACTCGTCCAGCTCCTTCCGGGAGTGCAGCTTGCGCGCGCCGTTTGCGCCGACGCCGATGCTGGGCTTGACAATCACGGGGTAGCCCACCTGGTCGGCAAAGGCCTGTCCCGCCTTGCGCTCGCCCACGACGTGCTGGCGGGCGGTGGGAATGCCCGCGTCCAGAAACACCTGCTTCATCTGCGCCTTGTCCACCATGCGGCCGATGCCGTCGAGCCGGGTGCCGACGGCGATGTTGAAGTCGCTGCGCAGGCGTGCGTCCGTGGGCAGCCAGTATTCGTTGAGCGACTCCAGCCAGTCGATGCGCCCGTACTTGTGGATGAAAAACGCCGCCGCGCGGTAGACCTGGTCGTAGTCCTCCAGCGAGGAGACCTGATAGTACTCCGTCAGTGCGCCGCGCAGCTGTTCGCTGAGCATGCCGTAGGGCGCATCGCCGATGCCGAGCACGTTGACGCCGCGCCGGTGCAGACGGTCGCAGAAGCAGGCGCAGGTCACGGGGAAGTTGGGGGAAATAAAGACATAGTTCATGGGTTGCCCTCCTTGTGCCGCAGTCAGCCCTGCGGAATTGTTGATTAACAGGTTCAGTGTAACAGCATACCGGTTCGATTACAAGAAGAAATTCCGCACAGGCGGCGCATTTGTCCGCTTATTTCACATCTTTTGTCAGCGCCAGCGCCGCGAGCACGGCATCCGACGGCGTGCGGAACGAAGCGTCCGGGTCAAAGTCCAGCTGTGCCGTGACCGAGGCGGGGACGTCCGCGCGCACCACGCGCACGCTGCCCGCCACGCGCAGGGACAGCGCGGAGAGCTTCCCGTCGCGCAGGTCCAGGCGCGCCGTGCCACCCGTCGGCACCAGCCCCAGCGCGCGCGCATCGGGGGCGATGAGCGCGACGAGCGCGTCCATGGCGTCTGCGTCCAGCTCGACGGTGCAGCGCTGTCCGCCGGGGACGTCGGTGCTTGCCGTCTCGCCGAGCAGCAGCGCCTTGAACGCAAGGCGCAGGAGCGCGGAGGTGTCGGTATACGCCGTGTCCGTGCGGGAGATTGCAAGTCCGCCGCCCGTGCAGATTGCCGTGTCGGTGTAGTACACCGTGCTGCCGCGGCGGGAGAGACAGTTGAGCGTGTCGCTGTAGGCGCGGCTGCGCTGCCAGACCAGCGCCTCGTCCAACAGCAGGGGCCCGCAGTCCGCCCGCAGCGCCACGTTGGCGGTCAGGGTTTCGCGGGAGGCGGCCTCCGTCCACGCCAACAGCAGCCGCGCGAGGTCATCGCCAATCTCCGGCGCGTCGTCGAGCCCGGCGGCGACGGCGGCGCGCACCGCGGAGGGCAGCGTGTGGCTGTCCTTGCTGTCGAGCAGCTTCAGCTCCGCGTGAATCTGCTTTTCGCCGCTGCTCCAGAGGACCCGCAGGCTGCTCAGCTCGCCGTCGGCGACGACGAGGTCAAAGTCCGCCCGCTCCGATTCGGGCAGGAGCTCCGCGGAGGCGGGCAGCAGCGTCGAGAGCACGCGCCGCGCGTCCTCGCCCTCCGCCGAGGCGTGGTAGGTTTTCACGCCGTTCTCCTCCTGCATCGACACGTCCACCGCGCGGTAGAGCGCGGCGGCGTTGGACAGCAGCTGCGAGTAGTCCGCCATCACGCCGTCGGGGCGGTAGGCCTTGCCGTTTTCCAGCAGCAGCGCGCCGTCGCAGAACCAGAAGGGCACGTCCTCCCACTGCGCGCAGGAGACCTTTTTCCCCTCGCACTGCGTGAGGTAGAGCGACAGGTCGACGTCAAGCGGCTCGCCGCCCAGCTCCGCCGAGAGCGAGAGCGCCATGTCAAGCTCGCTGCGCTCGGCGTAGTTGCGCACGAGGCGGTACAGGCTCATGCTCTCGCTGATGCGCGGGGCGAGCTTCACCGCCGCGCCGACCGCAAGACCCAGCACGGCGACGCCGGCGATGAGCGCGGCGCGCAGCCGCCTGTGCCTGCGCCTGACGGCGGGGTCCTTTGCCGCCTCGCTGCGGGTTGCCTTCGGGCGCTTGTGCAGCACCAGCTCGACGACGAGCAGCGCCGCGCCGAGCAGGAACACGGCAAGCAGCGTCCAAAGCCACCAGGGCGTCGAGGCGGAGAGGACGCTCAGCGCCACGCTGCCGCCTGTGACGGGGAAGGTCAGGTAGCTGCCCATGCTCTCGTGCTCCACCGCCGTCCAACTGCCGTCGGCGCCGCGCAGGTAGAGCGTCAGCGCGCCGCTCACACCCTCCGGCGGGAGATAGCGCAGCGTGTGCGTCCCGTCGTCGGGCAGGTCGAGCTGCCACTGCTCCAGCACGGAGCGCCGCCAGGAGCGCAGGACCTGCCAGGCGCCCTCGCTGCCGGCGTCGAATTCAAAGATGGCGGGCTCGGCGGAAAACGCCGCCGTGTCGTCAAACGCGCCCTCGACGAAGAAGGCGGGGCGGGAGGCGCTGCGGGTGAAATCGCAGCCGAGCGCGGTGAGCTGCGGCGTGTAGACCGCGCGCACCGTGGTGTCAAAGCGCAGGTTCTCCAGCGTGTCGCGGTCCCAGCGGGCGTAGCTGCCCGCGACGGCGGGAATCTCGGGGAAAACGGAGGCGTCAAAGCTGTCACCGTAGCGGAAGAACAGGGTTTTGACCGCCGTGTCTCCGGCGAGGAAGCGGAGCGTGAAGCTGCGCAGGGCGGCGGGGACATCCGCCTCGGCGACCAGCGTCTCATAGTCCACGGGCTCCGCTTTGCCCGCATAGCTCACGCGGTCGATGCCCGCCAGCGTGTCGCTGACGAAGCGGTTGCCGGTGAAAACGCCCTCCGTGCCGCCGCTGATGGCGCCGGCAAACTGCGTGCTCTGCGTAATCTCCACCAGGGAGCGGCAGTCCTCTACGCGCAGACCGCCGTCGGCCTGCCCGCTGCCGACGATGCCGCCGACGTACTGCGTGCCGCTGAGGCTGCACTTTGCCCAGCAGTGGCGCAGAATGCTGTCGCCGTAGCCCGCGATGCCGCCGACGCAGGTGCCGCTTTCGCTTGCGACGCTGCCGCCGCCGACACAGGCGCGGATGACGCCCAGCGTTTCGCTGCCGCAGACCGCGCCGGCGTTTTCGCGCTTCGCGCTCACGTCGCCGGCGTTGTTGCAGCCCTGCAGCACGCATTTGAGCTCATAGCGCCGCCGCAGCACCGCGGATGCGCTGCCCAGGTCCTGCTCCGGGTCGAGGGCGTTGTAGATGAGCATCGACCCGGCAATGCCGCCCACGTCGATGTCGCCGCTGACCGCGCCGCTGTTGCTGCACAGCAGCACCTTGCCGGCAATCACCGCGTCAATGTCCTCGTCGGAGGTGTCCTCGATGACGGAGGAGGGCTGATAGCCCTCGGCGTCCTCCACGGTGTCAAGCAGGGTGTTCATCAGCGCGGTGAACTGCCGGTTGATGAGCCGCAGGTCCTCCAGCACGACGTCGGAGGACGCCTTGCTCTCGCGGTTGAGTGCGTCAAGGTTGTCTGAAATGCCGCGCATCGCGTCATAGAGCGCGTCGGATTCCGTCTGCGTATCCGGCGCGTGGAACTGCAGCCGTTCCTGCGCGTTGAGATAGGCGAGCAGCGTGTCCGTGTCCGTCAGCGCGTCGGTGAGCTGGCGCGATGCGCGCTCAAGCAGAGACACCGTGTCCTCCAGATGTCCGAAGGCGTCCCCCATGGACGACGCCGCGTCGGCAAGGTGCGAGAGCGCGCTGCTGAGCTTGTCAAGGACGGGCTTTGCGCTGTGGCAGGCATCCGTAATCTGCCGGATGGCGGCGTCGATGTCGGCGGCGTCCGTCGCGCCGTTGAAAAGCGCCGTGCGCAGCGCCTCAATGGCGGTGTGCAGCGCCTCGGCGCTGCGGCTGAGCTGCGCGGCGGCGGCGTCCAGGTCGTTGGACGCCTGCTCCAGCTCGCCAAAGGCGCCGCCGTTTGCGCCGCCGTTGAGGTCGTCGGCGGCGTCCTCCAGTGCCGAGAGTGCGTCGGTGGCGGTTTTGCTGACCGTGATGAGCGTCTGGGTCACTGCCTCCAATTGGTCGAGCGTGTTGTCCAGGATGGCGCTGCCGCGGTCAATCTCGCGTACCGTGTCGCCAACGGCGGAGGAGATGGCGTCGGTGAGCGCCTGCGCGCTGTCCTCCGCCTCCGTGACGCCGGCGCTTACGGCGCTCAGATGCGCGGAGAGAATGTCGGACACGTCCCCGGCGTCGCTGACGGTCCTGTCCAGGGTGGCGGAGAGCGCGTTGAGCGAGCGGCGCACCGAGGCAAGGGAGCTCTCGGTCAGGTCAATGGTAACGTGCGGCTCCGCCATGCCGACGATGCCGCCGACCTCGCGCCTGCCGTAGATTTGCGCGGCGTTGCTGCTCGTGGCGATGTGTCCGCTGCTGCGTCCCGCCACGCCGCCGACGTTATAGCCGATGTGCTGGTAGCCCACGCTGCCGTGGTTGCGGCAGCTGAGAATGGCGCCGTCGGAAAAGCCTGCGATGCCGCCGCTGTCCACGGTGGCGTTGTAGGTGTCGGGGCTGCGCAGCGTGTCCAGCGCGCCCGTAAGGCTGAGGTCAAGCCGGTCGAGGCTCAGGGAGGGGTCGAGCGTGTTGGTGTTCACGTAGGCGCGGTTGGCACAGCCGAGCACGTCGCCGTGGTTTTCACCGACGATGCCGCCGGTCATGTTCTTGCCGAACACGCCGCCGTCCGCGCGGCTGTTGCGGATGGCGCCGCCCGAGGCATTCACGCCGACCACGCCGCCGGTGCTGCGAGCGCCCTCCACCGTCCCGGTGAACGAGCAGTTTTCGATGACGCCGTAGTTGACGCCCGCGACGCCGCCCACGGCGTCGCCGCTGCCGGAGGGCGCAACGCTGCCCTCGACGTTCAGCGCGCGCACCGTGCCGCCTGCCGTCACCGTGCCGAACAGGCCCGCGGGGCTGACGGCGGAGCTGACGCTCAGGCCGGAAATCGTGTGCCCGTCGCCGTTGAACACGCCGCCGAAGCTGGGAATGGGGCGGAACGCCACGCCGCCAAGGTCAATGTCGCGCTGCAGGACCACGGTCTTGTCCTTCGACCACGCGTCGTAGGAGCAGTGCTCGGCAAGGGCGATGAGCTCGTCCGTGTCGCTGATGTAGATGGTGTTCTCCGCGTCCGCGTTGGCGCAGAGGCAGAGCTGGGCGGCGAGCAGGCAAGCAAGCGCCGCCGCGCCCAGACGGGACAGGATGTTACGCGTCATGGCTCTCGCCTCCTTCCGTGCTGCCGGAGAGCAGCTCCAACTGTGCCGTACCTTCCACCGTGGCATGCAGGATGCCGGTCACGGTGCCGTGGATTTCGCCGCGCACCATGCCGTCCACGACCATGCGCCCCCGTGCCTCCCGGTGCCGTATGGCGTTGGGCATGGAGAACGAGGTCTTCTCAATCACACGCCCGCCCACCAGCAGAATCTGCGGCAGGGCAAACATGACCAGCAGAATGGAAATCACCGTGCCGCGCCCAAGGCTTTGCCCGATGCCGACGATGGTGCCCTCGGAGCTGATGCGCCCGAGGATGAAGCCTGCCGAGGCGAGAATGGAGCCGGAGGTCAGAATGGTGGGGAAGGCGAAGTTCATCGTCTCGATGATGGCCTCGCGCGGCTCTAACTTGTGCTGCAGCTCGGTGTAGCGGCTGGCGATGACAATCGCGTAGTCGATGTTGGCGCCCATCTGGATGGACGAGACGATCAGATAGGCGATGAAGAACAGGTCGACGTGCGTGAACACGGGGATTGAGAAATTGATGAAGATGGAGCCCTCAATCACGAGAATCAGCAAAAGCGGCATGCCCACGGACTTGAAGGTGAACAGCAGCACCACCAGAACAATCAGAATGGACATCAGGCTCACGACCACGTTGTCGCGCGCGAAGGACTTTTTGAATTCATAGGCGTTGGTGGAGTTGCCCACCACGTAGACGCGCCCGTCGGGGTACTGCTCCTGCGCAAGCGCGGCGATGGTGTCGGTGAAGGCATAGGTCTCGTCGCCGCTTTCGGGGAGATTGAGATAGACCAGCATGCGGCTGTACTCCTCGCCCTGCAGCTGCAGCATGCCGTTTCGCATCTGCCCGGCGGCGTCGTTGAGCGTTGCCGTCTTCTCCTCGTCCAGCGTGACGAGCCCCTCGTCAATGCAGTCGCACACGAAGAGGAACATGTCAATCAGCGGCACGCCGTAGCTTGCAACCCCGCCGACCAGCTTGCCGTAGTCCTCCTGCTCGGCGGCGTAGGCGCTGTAGACGAGCTGGGCGAGTTCATAGTCAATGTCGGCAAGCTCCGCGAACTGCCGGGGCGTCAACCGGTCGGTGAGCATGTAGCCGCCCAGCGCCTCGGTGTTGGCAAGCCCCGTGGTGTGGTTCACCTCCGGCATGGCGTCCAGCGTGTCCAGGATGAGGCGCTCCTTTTCATAGTCGCCCGTGGGCACCACCAGCGCCACGAGGTTGGAGGAGGTGAAGTTTTCCTTCATCATGTTGGCGGCAATCTGCTGCTCGTTGAGCTTGGGCGTCACGATGGTGTCATAGCCGTAGACGTAGGGACAGTTCTTCTGCGTAAAATACGCGAACACGACCAGCGCCACGAACAGCAGCGGCACGAAGCGCCGCGTGGCGTAGGCAAACTTGCCCACGAAGGGCACCTTGGGAATGAAGCTGCGGTGGCGCGTCTTGTCCATCAGCGGTCCGAAGAGCACCAGCAGTCCCGGCATCACCACGAACACCGAGAGCAGCGCGTAGAGAATGGCCTTAATGAGACAGATGCCCATGTCGGGACCGAGGCGGAACTGCATGAACAGCATTGCCACAAGCCCGCCGATGGTGGTCAGACTGCTTGCCCCGATTTCGGGAATGCCCTTGCTCAGCGCAACGATTGCCGCCTCACGCACGGGCAGGGTCTGGTGCTCCTCCTTGAAGCGGTTGCACACAATCACCGCGTAATCCAGCGAGAGCGCGAGCTGCAGAATGCTCGTCACCGAGTTGGAGACGAAGGAGATTTTGCCCAGCAGGGAATTGGTGCCCATGTTCAGCACCATCGCGCTGACAAAGGTCAGTGCCAGCACGGGAATCTCGGCGTAGGTCTGCGAGGTCAGCACCAGCACCGAGACGACGATGATGGCGACAATGACCATGATGACGTTGACCTCGGACTGGATAATCTCCGCAAGCTGGTTGCCCAGCGAGGT
>JAILRK010000278.1 GCA_024698225.1 Oscillospiraceae bacterium
AAACACCAAAACATTTCAGACGGCGCAATGCGCCGTGCTACAAATTACAGCTCAAAATCAAACGCCCCGTCTGCCGTCTCCTCCACCTCTGTTTTTGCAAACGCAAAGGAATCCGAACCGAGGATCTGTTTCACGTCCGCGGTGGGGTTCTGGCAGAGGATGTCCAGCAGCTCGATGAAATCCCGGATGACTTCGCGCGGGGTGATCTTGCTGTCCGCGCCGATGCGGCCGAACTCGATCTTGATGAACGTGACCAGGTCATCCTGCGTCAGCTTCGGTTCGTAATCGAACAGCACCCCGTGGATCTCCGTCAGCTTTTCCGTCAGCACCAGCAGCTCCTCGTAGGTCAGCGGGGACAGCTTGATGACCGGGGCCAGCACGTCCTTCAGCTCGTCCCGGCCGAAGCGGCCTTCCTGCAGGCGGGAGCGCAGCGCCTCATAGCTGTACACGCCACGGCGGGTATCCTCGATGCACTGGGGCGTGCCGCACAGGATGATGCCCAGGTATTTCGCCCGGCCCTGCAGCGTGTCGTTGTACATGGTCAGGATCTTTTCATAGTTGTACTGGCGGGTGACGGACTGGGGGATCTTATAGATGTTCACCAGCTCGTCGATCAGTACCAGCATACCGGCGTAGCCCGCCTGCCGCAAAAACGCGGCAAACAGCTTGATATACTCGTACCAGTCGTCGTCGGTGATAACGATATTCACACCCAGCTCCGCTCTCGCTTCCGTCTTGTTGACGTACTCGCCCCGGAACCACTTGACCACCTTGGCCTTGCTCTCGTCGTCGCCGTCCAGATACGCCCGGTAGTAGATGCTGAGCAGCTTGGCGAAATCGAATCCGTGGACCATCTCGTTGAGGCTGCTCATGACGGCGTAAATGCGCTTTTCCACCGCTTTGGCAAAGTCCGGGCTGCCCTCGGCGAAATCGGTCTGCGCCATCACGTCGCTCTGCACGCTGCTGATCCATCGGTCCAGGATCAGCGTCAGCGCGCCGCCCTCCGGCTTGGTTTTGGTGGAAAGGTTGCGGATCAGCTCTTTATAGGTGGCAAGGCCCTGCCCGCGGGTACCCTGCAAGCGGCGCTCCGGGGACAGGTCCGCGTCCGCCACCACGAAATTTCTGTCCATCACGTAGTTGCGGATGCTTTGCAGCAGAAAGCTTTTGCCGCTGCCGTATTTGCCCATGATAAAGCGGAAGGAAGCGCCGCCCTCCGCGATGATCTCCACGTCGTGCAGCAGCGCCTCAATCTCGTTTTTCCGGCCCACCGTCACGTACGGCAGCCCGATGCGCGGCACCACGCCGCCCTTGAGCGCGTTGAGCACCGTCTGCGCGATGCGCCGCGGCGCTTTCTTATGTACCTCCATGCTCCGTTCCTCCCAGCAGTTGCGTCAGGTCTTCGATGTAATCCTCCACCAGCGTCAGCCGTCCGTCCTCGCAGACGACCGCCGTGTCCCCCAGCGTGTCAAGCAGCGCCTCGTTGATGCGGTCCGCCGCAATGGACGGCATCAGATGCGCTTCCCGGAGCAGCGCCGCCGCGTCCTCTCCGCGCAGCAGCGCGCGGAGAATGCGCGTCTCCGGCGGGGCGTTCTCCGCCTCCGCCGCGCCGGCGCACGGCAGGTCCGCCGTCTCCTCCGCCTCTCCGCAGCTCAGGTCCGCGGCGTCCGGCGCGAGGGGCAGCGCCTCTGTGAGGGCGGGGTCCTCCGCCGTCTCCTCCGCCGTCAGCAGACTGTCCCGCGTGAGCGCCGCGTCCCGGCGAATCCGCTCCAACCCGGGCAGGTCCAGCGAGACGGTCCGCCGCGCCCTTCTGTCCGCCTCAATCACGGCGTCAACGAACGGCGCCGCCCAGGCCTCCTCCGGCTTTTCCCGGAGCCAGCGCCCCGTGTTCAGATAGCGGCGCAGCCGCGCGTCCGCCTGGTGCAGCAGGGCCTGCAGTCTTGCTTTGTCCTGACTGAGCGGCTCGAACGCACGCACGGTCCACAGCCCGCCGTGGCAGCGGTAGCTGCGGCAGTCGTTGAGGCGGTAGCTTCTGTCCTCCTGCCGCTCCCGCCCGGCGTACACGGCGTTGGACAGCGGATACCAGCGGCGGGTCTTCTTCTCGCCAAAGCAGAGCGTGAACAGCGTCTTCCCCTCGCTGCGGAAGGCGGCGGCAGCGCGCCACACCGCGCTGAACAGGCGCCGTCCCCGCGCGGCGTCCGCGGCGAGCACCGGAGAGTCGGCAAGCTTTTTCCCGCCGAGCTCGCACAGCGCGGCGAACACCGCGTCGTCCGGACAGGCGTCCGGTCTGCGCAGCACGGCAAGCGCCTCGTCCCGGGCAATGAGCGCCGGGTCGGCACAGGCGCCGGCGGTCTCCGGCGGCAGGTCGTGGAGAACGGCGTATTCCAGCATCCAGCGGCGCAGATTGCCCCGAATCCGCTGGTCGCCCACGCCGCTGTTGAGAAAGCCCTCCTCAAACGCACGCAGCTTCTGCAGCACGTCCTCCGGGCCGTCCGCGCCCACGCCGTTGAGCAGCTCATAGAGATAGAGATACGCCGCCGAGGCGGGAATCCTCTCAAACTCCCCCCGCCGCACCCCGGCGCGCCAGGTGAAGTACCCGCGCAGCTGCCGCAGGCTCAGGTCACGGTAGGTGGGAAAATAACACGAAAACGCGCCCGTCCACGGCAGGTCGTCCTCATAGTCCTGCATGAACACGGCCTGCCGGTAAAAGCGCTTCGCCCGGATGTCCTCCGCCACTCTGGCGTAGCTGAACATGCGGCGCAGCGCGCGGATTTGCTCGGGCACGCTCTCCCTCTGCTCTCCGCCTCCGGCGGGGGGCAGCGCCGTGTCCCGATAGGCGCTCTCCTCCGGGGGGCGCTGCGCGTCGAGCACGATGGTGCAGCCCTGCGGGGCGTTCAGGCGGATGGCCTTGTCAAACAGCCGGAGCACCGTCTCGCGCTCCGTCCGCGCGTCAAACGCGACGCCAATCCACCGCTTTCCCTGCATCCGAAGGGGCGCGGAGAGGTATGGCCGCGGCGCGTACAGCAGGATGCTGCTGCCGCACTTGAGGTCGCAGCGCGCAATCTCCACGCCGCGCTCCGTATCCCACTGGCGCATCAGCAGCGCGACCCATTTGCCGGTCTGCGGGTGGCAGAGCACGGAAAAGCCCGGGAAATCCGCCCATTTGTGCTCTTCCCGGATGTGATAGGTCTCGGCGGCGTACGCGCACAGCTCGGAAAGCTCCATCGGCTCACCCCCCTTCGTGTGTTCGGAAAACAAACATAGAAATTATACCATATCCGGGCATGAAATCAAGCCCGCAGCGCCCCGGCGCGGACCCGGACCGCGGCGGCGCGCAAAAAGCATCCGCAGAGGCGAAGCCTCTGCGGATGTCTGTTGTGTCGGGAAATCAGCCTCTCAGGCTCTCGCCCCAGGCGGCGTACTTCGCCACGCGCTCGTCGCGCTCGGCGGGGTCCTTGCCCTGGGTGAGGACGTAGACCTTGACCTTCGGCTCCGTGCCGGAGGGACGGACGATGAGCGCGGTGCCGTCCTCGGTGTGATAGCGCAGGACGTTGGAGCCCTTGAGCTCCATCTCCGTGGTCTCGCCGGTGAGGTCGTTGGTCTCGATGCCGGGCTTGTAGTCGCGGTGGGCGACGACCTTGACGCCCGCAATCTCCTTCGGCGGGTTCGCGCGCAGGTCGGCCATCAGCTTCGCCATCTTCTCCACGCCGTCCACGCCGGGCATGACGAGGTTGAGCGTCTTCTCGCCGTACCAGCCATACTTCTTGAACAGGTCCTGCAGCGCGTCGAAGAGGGTCTTGCCCTGCGTGGCGTACCACGCCGCCATCTCGGCGATGAGCATGGACGCGGTGACGGCGTCCTTGTCGCGGACGTAGTGACCAATCATGTAGCCGTAGCTCTCCTCGAAGGAGAAGATGACGGTCTTTTCCTTCGCGCCCTCAAGCTGGCCCATCTTCTCCGCCATGAACTTGAAGCCGGTGAAGGTGTCGTAGCAGGCGACGCCGTTGCTCTCGGCGACCTTGCGCGCCATCTCGGTGGACACCAGGCTCTTGCACATCGCGGCGTCGGCGGGCAGCGTGCCCGCGCGCTTCATCGCGCCGATGATGTAGTCGAGCAGCAACACGCCCATCTGGTTGCCGGACACGGGCTTGAACTCGCCCTTGTCGTCCTGCACCATGACGCCGACGCGGTCGCTGTCGGGGTCGGTGCCGATGATGAAGTTCGCGCCTTCCTTCTTGGCGAGGTCGATGGCGAGATAGAAGCCCTCGGGGTTCTCCGGGTTCGGGGACTTGACGGTGGGGAAGTCACCGTCAATCTTCATCTGCTCGGGCTCGCAGATGATGTGCTTGACGCCCAGTCTGCGCAGCGCCTCGGGGACGAGCTTGTGCCCGCAGCCGTGGAACGGCGTGTAGACGACCTTGAACGTGTCGGCGACCTTGGCGACGCTGTCGTAGTCGTTGACCATCTTCATGACCTCTTCGAGGAAGCGCTTGTCGCAGTCCTCGCCGAAGATGGTAATCATGCCGGACTTGACCGCCTCGTCAAAGTCCATGGTCTTGGGACCGGTGAAGATGTCGATGTTCTCAAGGTTCTTTGCAATCTGGTCCGCGTGGTGCGGGGGCAGCTGCGCGCCGTCCTCCCAGTAGACCTTGTAGCCGTTGTACTCCTTGGGGTTATGGCTGGCGGTGACGTTGATGCCGGCGATGCAGTTGTACTCGCGCACGGCAAAGCTCAGCTCCGGCGTGGGGCGCAGCTCGTCGAACAGGCGCACCTTGATGCCGTTTGCCGCCATGACGCAGGCCGCCGCCTTGGCGAAGTCGTAGCCGTTGTTGCGGCAGTCCATGCACACCGCGATGCCGCGCTGCTTCGCCGCCTCGCCCTCGGCGCAGATGACGTCGGCAAAGCCCTGGGTCGCCCAGTTGATGACGAAGCGGTTCATCTGGTGCAGGCCCATCTTCATCGTGCCGCGCAGACCGGCGGTGCCGAACTCCAGCGGCGCGTAGAAGCGCTCTTTGATTTCCTTGTCGTCGTCGCGAATCGCCTCCAGCTCCGCGTGCTCAGCGGCGGTCAGCGCGGGGGACGCCAACCATTTTTCGTATTCCTTGCGATAGTCCATGTTGCATTACCTCCTGTATCATTGAAAAACTTTGTTGTTTGTGCTCGCACTGTTTCTCCCGTGCTCTCCACGGGTTCCGGCGGCGCGCGCACCGGCGTTGCCGCCGGGGCGCAGCCCCCTTATTTGTGGTATTTCGTGCCCGCCTGTATCTGGTAGGCGCGGTAAATCTGCTCAAGCAGCATCACGCGCGCAAGGTGGTGCGGAAAGGTCATCGCCGACATGGACAGGCGCAGGTCCGCCGCGCGCTTGACGCGCTCCGCCATACCGAAGCTGCCGCCGATGAGGAAGCTCAGCTGCGACACGCCCCGCGTGGCATAGTCCGCCATCGCCCCGGCCAGTGCCGCACTCGACAGCGCCCTGCCCTCGACGCACAGCGCAATCACCGCGCCGCCGCGGGGCAGGCGCTCGAATATGGCGTCCGCCTCCCGCTCCAGCGCCGCCGCGACCTCCGCGTCCGAGGGCGCGTCGCCCAGGCGCTGCTCCGGCAGCTCGGTCAGGCTCAGCCTGCAGTACCGGCCCAGGCGCTTTTGGTATTCGGCGCAGGCGTCGGC
Source organism: Oscillospiraceae bacterium (assembly GCA_024698225.1). Lineage (GTDB taxonomy): Bacteria > Bacillota > Clostridia > Oscillospirales > Oscillospiraceae > Hominicoprocola. The sequence goes on from JAILRK010000278.1 coordinate 5,665, forward strand.
GTAAAAGCGCTCCTTCAGCTTGCCGACACACAGCAGGTTCACCGTTTGCATATCGTATGCGCCTCGCTTTCGTGGTCCCGCGGCGCAACGCCAAGGCGGACGGGCAGCCCTGCCGCCTGCAGTCTGCGTCCCACGGCGTACTCCGCCATCGCGGGCGTGTTGTTCTCGGCGGAGAGGTGGGCAAGCAGGATGTCCCGCGTGCCGTGCTGCGCGCAGTAGAGCGCGAAGTCCGCCGCCGCCTCGTTGCACAGGTGCCCATAGCGCCCCAGCACGCGCTGCTTGAGCGGGTAGGGGTAAGGCCCGGCGCAGAGGGTCTCCACGTCGTGGTTCGCCTCAAGCAGCAGCAGCCCGACGCCCGCAAGCGCCTCCGCCGCCTCCGGCGTGACAAAGCCCGTGTCGGTCAGCGCGCCGAAGGAACCGTCCGGACCGTCGATGCGGTAGTCCACGCTGTCCGCCGCGTCGTGCGAGGTGCGGAAGCTGCGCACCCGCAGCGCGCCGACGGTGAAGTCGTCGCCCGCGTCAAACACGCGCAGCGCCGTCTCCGCGCAGCGCAGGCGGCGCGCGGTGCCGCGGCTGGCGTACACGGGGATGTTGAATTGTTTGGTCAGCGTGGCAATGCCGCTGACGTGGTCGCTGTGCTCATGCGTCACAAGCACGGCGTCCAGCATGTCCGGCGTCATGCCCAGGCGTTCGAGCGCCTGACGGATGCGCCGCGCGGAAATGCCCGCGTCCAGCAGCACCGCTGTGTCGCCGCAGCGCAGCAGCGCCGCGTTCCCGCCGGAGGAGCTTGCAAGTGTATAAAAATCCATGGCAACAGTCTACCACAAAGCCCGGCAATAGTCAAAAAGAAAAACCCCCGGACCGGGGGTTTTTTGTAAGCTTGTCACACGGCAACCGCCGTGCGCGTCCGCTCAGCCAATCTGCCGCGGAAACTCCGCGCGCTCCTCGCTGTAGTCCACGCTCCGGATGTCCGCGCCCAGCGCCCGAAGCTTGCCGATGATGTCCTCATAGCCGCGCTCGATGTACTGCACGTTGCGGATTTCGCTGCTGCCCTTCGCCGCCAGCGCCGCGACGACCATTGCCGCGCCCGCGCGCAGGTCAAAGGCCTGCACGGTGGCGCCGCTGAGGTGGCTGACGCCCTCCACAATCGCGGTGCGTCCCTCCACGCGAATCTGCGCGCCCATGCGCAGCAGCTCGCTGACGTAGCGGTAGCGGTTGTCCCACACGCCCTCCGTCACGATGCTCGTGCCCTGCGCCAGCGCCAGCACGGTGGTAATCTGCGGCTGCATGTCCGTCGGGAAGCCGGGATAGGGCAGGGTCTTGATGTTCGTGCGGGTCAACGCCCCGCTGCGGCGGATGCGCAGCGTGTCGTCCTTCTCCTCGACCTCCACGCCCATCTCCAGCAGCTTCGCGGTGATGCAGTCCATGTGCTTGGGGATGATGCCGCGCACCAGCACATCGCCGCCCGTTGCGGCAACGGCGGTCATATAGGTGCCCGCCTCAATCTGGTCGGGAATGATGGCATAGGTGCCGCCGTGCAGCCGCTCCACGCCGTGGACGCGGATGGTGTCGGTGCCCGCGCCCTTGATGTTGGCGCCCATCAGGTTCAGGAAGTTCGCCAAATCGACAATATGCGGCTCTTTTGCTGCGTTTTCGATGACCGTCGTTCCCTCGGCAAGCGTTGCCGCCATCATGATGTTCATCGTCGCGCCAACGGAAACCACGTCCAGATAGACGTTTGCGCCCTTCATGCGGCCGTCTGCCGCCCTTGCGATGATATAGTCGCCCTCGTTCACCTGCGCGCCCATGGCGACAAAGCCCTTGACGTGCTGGTCGATGGGGCGGATTCCGCCGAAGCTGCAGCCGCCGGGCATGGAGACCTCCGCATTGCCGAAGCGCCCGAGCAGAGCGCCGATGAGATAGTAGGAGGCGCGCAACTTGTGCGCCAGCTCCTGCGGAACGCGCGTGGTGTAAATCTGAGAGCAGTCGATTTCGACGTCGGAGGTGTTGATGAAGCGGACGGATGCGCCAAGGCAGCGCAGAATCTTCAGAAGCACGGTCACGTCCGAGATTTGGGGTATATTTTCAATGCGGCACACGCCGTTGACCAGCAGCGCCGCGGGGATGATGGCGACGGCGGCGTTTTTTGCGCCGCTGATGCGCACCTCGCCGTACAGCGGTATGCCGCCATGGACAATATATTTCTGCATATCTATCTCCCAAAACAGGCAGCGCGCCGCAGCGCCAAACCGCCCGCTTCTCAATTCAAAAAAATCCGGCATTTGTCACAAAATCTTTGAATCGTTTTTGCGAAACTGCCGATACTGCTTTATTTATAGCACATCTTTCGTTGAAATGCAATCCCCCCTGCGCGATTCATGAAAAAGCGCGGGGCGTTACGCCTCGCGCGTGACCTCGCCGGTCAGCATATTGACATAGTATTGGTTCACGTCCGTGGTGATGCACCACGCGGGAATCAGGCGCTGCGCGGCGGAGGCGGTGCTCTGCAGCAGATAGCCGCTGCGCACCTCCGTCACGGCGGTGCAGACCTCGCCGCTGCCCCTGCTGTAATCGAGAAAGCGCACGAGCGCCGTGACGCCGTCCATCCCCGTGCCGCCCTCGCCCGGCTCCACCGCGGGCACGAACGAGCCGGTGACGGAAATCAGGCTGCCGCGGTAGAAGCGCAGCAGCAGCCGCGCGTTGAACACCATACCGTTGGGCAGCATCCGCGCGGCGACGACCGTGCCGGTGCCGTCCGGCTGCACGTCGGAGCTGAGCAGCTCGTAGCCGTTGGCGGTGAACAGGTTCCCGCAGAAGCTCTCGCGGTTGCCCACGGAGCGCTCCAGCGCCGCCTCCAGCGAGCCGCTGGAGCGGAACAGGCAGGTGCCGCGCTCGCCGCGGTAGCGGTAGATGCCGCCGCCCACGTCCTCCTCGGCGCAGGCGCCCAGCAGGGTCTCGGCAAAGGCGGACTCGGCGCTCGGGTCGCGCGCGGGCTCGGCGGCGGCGAGGTGGGGCAGCTCGCGCGGAATCAGCGCGGCGGGCAGCGTCACCCCGGCGTCGGTGTAGAGGCGGATGAGCTCCTCCTCGGTGCGCAGGCGCACCGAGCGCTCCTGCGCGTAGCGTCCCGCCAGCAGAACAAGCAGAAAGACGTTGACCAGCGCAAGAATGGCGATGACGACGTTTTTCAGGCGTGAGGTCTTCACGCGGTCAGCTCCTCTCTCGTTTCATTCCGCAATCCAGGCGGGAAGCACCTCTTCGGCAAGCGTGTCAACGTAGGCGACGATCAGCTCCGCGCCGTCCCAGACGCGGGCGATTGCCGCCGCCTGCGCGAAGGGCAGCAGCAGCGGCACGCTCTCCTGCATGGTGTAGCTGCGCACGTTGAACGTGAAGGCGGTGATGCTGGTCCCCTCCACGGTCACGACGCCGGCGTGCGCGCCGTCGGCGCGGCGCAGCGGCGTGCCGCCCACCATCAGGTCAAAGCTGACCTCGGTGCGCGTCCCGTCGGTGCTTGCCCCGCTCAGGTAGAGCACGGCGTCGCCCAACAGCCCGTCCAGCAGTGTGACCGCCAGATGCTGCGCCGCGGCGGACGCCTCCGCCAGCGTGGGCGTCTCGCCGAGGGAGGCGACGTAGTAGATGGACTCCGGCGTCGCCTCGCCGCCCAGATAGTCCACCGCGCCGTCGGGGCGCAGATACAGCGCGCTGGACGCCTCGCGCACGATGACCGTGCCGGAGGACTCGGTAAAGCGGTTGCCCGTGTGGGCGTTGAACTCCGCGCGGCGGAGAATCGTCTCCTCGCTGCTGCCGAGGACGTTGGACGCGTGCAGTGCGGGGCGCGGCGCGGGCTCGCTGAGCACCAGCGTATAGGGGGACAGCTTTTCACTGGCCTCGCCGAGGCCGGCGGCAAACTCCGCGGCGCTGCCGTTGCGTGTCTTCAGGAAATCGCTCAGTGCGGCGCTGCTGACCGCGGTGGAATAGCGGAGGCAGCGCCCCGTGCCGTCCTGCACGTAGAGCTTCGCCTCCTCCGCGTCGGCGGGGCAGAGCAGCATCCGCCGCACGAGCGCAAGCTCCGGCGCGGAGACGCCCAGCAGCTCCGAGAGCAGCTCCGTGGGCAGCACCTCCGTAAAGTCAAAGTACATCCCCTCGCCCAGCAGCGCGCCGAGCATCTGCCGCTCGCTCACCGGCGTCGCGCCGTTCGCGGAGCCCAGCGCCTCGCCGAGGAAGGTGCCCGCATACTCAAACTCGTCGCTGACGGTCGTAAGCGCGTCCGCGCCGACGCGGGCAAACTCGTTCGTATAGACGATGCGCACCGGGAAAACCAGCGCCGGCGCACCGCGCTGCTCCACGGCGGGGGCGGCGTTCTCCATGCGGCGCTTCGCCTGCAGCAGCTCGATGAGACTGCTGTCGGCCAGGGTGCCGAACAGCGGCAGATTGGCGGCGAGCAGCAGCATGGAGCAGGTCAGCAGCAGAATGGTCAGGTTCTGCAGGCGGTTCACGCGCCGCGCGTGCGCGTCGTTGCTCCGTCTCATGCGCCCGCCTCCTGTCCCTGCCGGACGGGCAGCTCCAGCCGCACCGTCGTGCCGGGACCGTTGCGGTCCACGATGGACAGCGTGCCGTTGTGCCGCTGCACGATTTCCATGGCGATGGACAGCCCGAGGCCCGTGCCGCCGGACTCGCGGGAGCGCGCCTTATCCACGCGGTAGAAGCGCTCGAAGATGCGTCTGCGGTCCTTTTTCGGGATGCCGATGCCGTCGTCCGCCACCTCCATCCACACCGTTTCGCCCGAGGCTCCGGCGCTCACGCGGATGTGCCCGCCGTCGGGGGTGTACTTGACGGCGTTGCTCAGAATGTTCAGCATAACCTGCTCAATCCGCCCGCGGTCACCCAGAATCGTCGGCAGGCGGTCCGGGTAGGCGCAGGTGAGCTCGTGCCCATGGCGGCGCGCCTCCAGCGCGATGGAGCGGAGCACGGCGTCGATGGCGTCGCCGAAGGCAAAGCGCGCCATGACCATCTCCGTGCGTCCGGAGTCGAGGCGGGAGAGCGTCAGCAGGTCCTGCACGATGTGCGTCATGCGGTCCGCCTCGTTGATGACGATGTCAAGAAAGGCGTTTTCCGTCTCGCGCGGAATGTCGCCGTTGGCGTCGCGGATGGTCTCGGCGTAGGAGCGGATGTTCGTCAGCGGGGTGCGCAGCTCGTGGGAGACGTTCGCCACGAACTCCTTGCGCCGCTCCTCCGTGCGGCGGCGCTCCGTCACGTCGTGGAGCACAATCAGCACGCCGCCCGCCTCCTCGTCGGAGAAGGTGGCGAAGTACAGCTCCACCGAGCGCTCGCCCACGCTCAGCTCGCTCTCGACGTAGTCACCGCGCCGCATGCTCATCACGCGCGAGAAGGGGCAGATGGGCTCGAACAGCTCGGCATAGACGCAGTCCTCCGGCGCGCGGTCCAGCAGGGCGACCGCCGCGGGGTTGCAGTGCATCAGCTTGCCGCCGCCGTCGTAGGCGACGACGCCGTCCGTCATGTGCAGAAACAGCGCGTCGAGCTTGCTGCGCTCGTTTTCCACGGCGTCCAGCGTGTCGTGCAGGACGCTCGCCATGTCGTTGAAGGTGGTGGTGAGGATGCCGATTTCGTCCGTGGAGTCGACCTCCAGCACCTCGTCAAAGTCGCCGCCCGCGATGCGCTCCGCGCCCTCGGTCAGCTTTTCAATGGGGTCAATCATCGTCTTGGCAAGCAGGAAGCTGAGCAGCACGGAGACCAGAAGCCCCACCAGCAGCGCCTGCATGATGATGAGCAGCAGCTCGTTGTTCAGCTCCGCCACCTGCGAGCGGTTGTCGCGGATGTAGACGATGAAGTGGTTGTCCCCGCCGGAGACCGGCACCGCCACGTCCATAAACGCGGCGGACAGGTCGCTCTGCGATCCGACGGCGCCGTTGCGCGCGGCAAGGATGTTGGCGGTCTGCTCGAGCATGGGTCCCGTCTCCTCGTCGCTTCCGGCGAGAAACGCGCCGGTGTCGGCGTCCAGGATGTAGTAGTTGCGGCTGCGGGAGTCAATGCCCAGCAAACCGGCATAAATCTCCAGCAGCGCCTGCAGCCGCTGCGCGCCGTCCTCCTGCGCCGCCTCGGTCTGCAGCGCGGCGTAAAAGGACGCGTCGGAGAACGCTTCGTTCATTTGCGTGTAGAACTCGTCGATATAGAAATTGGTGACGCTGGTCATCAAAAATGCGCCCACCACCGCCATCAGTGACGTGATGAGCAGCACGAGAATCATGACCAGCTTCATGTGCAGCGAACGGAACATCCTGCCGCCTCCTTTGTTGGCTGCGTTTTCTCAGGGGGCAGCCGCTGTGTGCGCGGCGTAGTAGTAGCCCACGCCGCGGCGCGTCAGAACGTAGGTCGGGCTGCCGGGGTCGTCCTCAATCTTCTCGCGCAGGCGGCGCACCGTCACGTCCACCGTGCGCGCGTCGTCGCCCACAAAGCCGTAGTTCCACACCTGCTCCATCAGGTCCACACGGGAGAAGACCTTGTCCGGATGACCGGCGAGGAAGGTCAGAAGCTCGTATTCCCGCTGCGTCAGGTCGATGAGCACCCCGCGCTTGTAGACCTGACCGGTCGCGCTGTCAATCGTCAGCGCGTCTCCGGCGCTCCGCTCCGTCTGCGCGGCGGGCGCGCTCATCGCCGTGCGGCGGATGTTCGCGCGCACGCGGGCAATCAGCTCGCGCATGGAAAAGGGCTTGGTGATATAGTCGTCCGCGCCGAGCTCCAGACCCAGCACCTTGTCCTCCTCCTCCTCGCGGGCGGTGAGGATGATGACGGGCACGTTGTCGCCCTCGTCGCGCAGCGTCCTGCACACGTCAAAGCCAATCATCTTCGGCAGCATGACGTCCAGCAGAATCAGGTCGGGCTTCTCGCGCCGCGCCAGCGCAAGCCCCGTCTCGCCGTCGTATGCCTCAAGGGTGTCGTAGCCCTCTCGGTTCATATTGAAGCGGATGATGTCCACAATGTTCTTCTCATCCTCCACGATGAGGATGCGTTTTTTCGTCTCCACGCGGTATCCTCCTTCTCAGGTGTCGTGCGCGCGCTGCAGGCGCAGGGCATAGGCCTTCAGCACCCCGGCGACGGTTTTCGCGTCGGTCAGCTCGCCGTCCATCACGCGGCGCAGCATCGCGTCAAAGGGCGTGCGCACGAGGTCGAGGAACTCGTCCTCGTCCGGCGCGCTCTCGCCCAGCGTCAGCCCCTGCGCAAGATAGAGGTGCAGCACCTCGCCGTAGGCCCCGGGCGAGACAATCAGCTCGCCCAGCTTCTCAAAGCGCTCCGGCGTCGCGCCCGTCTCCTCTTTCAACTCCCGCAGCGCCGCGTCGTGCGGGTCCTCGCCCGGCTCCAGCTTGCCGGCGGGAATCTCCTCCATCACGCGCGAGAAGGCGTAGCGGTACTGCTTCACCGTCAGCACGTTGTCGTCGCGGTCAATGGCGACGATGGCGACGCCGCCGGGATGGTCCGCCACCTCGCGCAGCGCCTGCGCGCCGTTGGGCAGCTCCACGGTGTCCACGTGCAGGCGCAGAATCTTCCCCTCATAAATCAGCCTTGAGGACAGCTTTTTCTCCGTCAAATCCATTGTCTCAGCCCTCCAAATCGCTCGGAAGCAGCTCGTCGGTATAAACGGCGCTGACGCCGCTGAGCAGCAGCTCCCGCGCCGCCTCACGGTCGTTGACCGTGTGCACGTAAACCTTCAGTCCGCGGTACTCGGCAATGGGACGCCATGCCTCGTTCCACTGGAAGTCCCACATTGTGATGGCCTCAACGCCCTTCTCCACGGCAAAATCCGCCTTGGCGCGGAAGCTGCTCTCCGTGCCGTCGAAATTGTCCTGATAGAGCGTATAGATGTAGTGCGGGAAGTGGTGCACCGTGTCCACGATGTTGAGGTGGAGCGGCGAATAAATCTGCACATACATCCGGTCGAACAGATAGCTCAGCCCCAGCTTCTTCGCATCGTTGAGCATCTGCGTAAACTGCTGGACCACCGCCTCTGGCTCCATGAACTTCGTGTCCGTGATGATGCAGATGTCGGGATAGCGCACCATCAGCTTCAGCAGGTCGGTGAACGACAGCGGGGTGTACTGGGTCATCACCTTGCGTGAGAGGAACTCCTCCAGCGTCGGGATGTTCGCCTCGTCCACGCCCTCCTGCCAGCCGACGCGCCAGTCGTGGCGCAGCACCACGTAGCCGTCGCTCGTCAGGCGGAAGTCCGCCTCGAACACGCGGACGCCCGCGGCGTAGTTCTGCTCGAAGCCCTCCAGGCAGTTCAGCCCGGAAACGCCGTCGGTCCCGCCCATGGCGTGCGCAATGATGCTGGTGGCCGAGAGAATCTGCGCCGCGTCCGCCTCGCCCGCCGGCTTCTCCTGCTCGGGCGGAATGGCGTTGCGCAGGCGCTCCGCCTCCTCCAGGGCAAGGCGTTCGCCCTCTGCCGCCTCGTACTCCCGCAGCTCGCCCAGCGCGCGGTGCAGCCGCACGCCGTTGACAATGTTCAGCACCGTCAGCAGCAAAATGACGGTTGCCAGTGTTGCGGCAATCATGCGCTTGTAAAACAACACGCTTGGCGTAAATTCTTTTCTGCTCATCGAAAACCCCTCCCGTGTATTTGTCTATTCTGTATTATGATATCACATCCCGGCGGAAAATTCCACAGAAACTTCCGGCGTACCGGAATATTACAGTTTGATGACAAATCCAATCCGCTCTTGTGCACGGGCAAAAAATGTGATATAGTGCCGATTTGGGAAAGGAAGTGAGCGCCGTGGCGGAGAAAAAGGGAATCAAGGTCATGGCGAACAACCGCAAGGCCTTTCACGATTACTTTGTCGAGGACCGGTATGAGGCGGGCATCGAGCTCAAGGGCACGGAGGTCAAGTCCGTGCGCGCGGGCACGCTCAACCTCAAGGACAGCTACGTCATCGCCAAGAACGGCGAGGCGTGGGTGCACGCCATGCACATCTCCCCCTACGACAAGGGCAACATCTTCAACCACGACCCTGACCGGCCCAAGCGCCTGCTGCTGCACAAGCGCGAGATTGTCAAGCTCGCCGCGCTTGCCGCGCAGGACGGCTACGCGCTCATCCCGCTGTCCGTCTACTTCAAGGACGCGAAGGTGAAGGTCGAGCTGGGCGTGTGCAAGGGCAAGAAGAACTACGACAAGCGCGCAGCGTCCGCCGAGCGCGACGCCAAGCGCCAGATTGACCGCGCCATGCGCGAGCGTTACTGAACACAAAGCGTTATCGAAAAGGAGATTTTCTACTATGAGCAATCCCATTGTGACCATCGAAATGGAAGACGGCGGCGTGATGACCGGCGAGCTGTACCCCGAGATTGCGCCCAACACCGTCAACAATTTCATCGCGCTGGCGAATTCCGGCTACTATGACGGGCTGATTTTCCACCGCGTCATCCCCGGCTTTATGATTCAGGGCGGCTGCCCCGACGGCACCGGTATGGGCGGCCCGGGCTACTGCATCCGCGGCGAGTTCAGCGCCAACGGCTTCAAAAACGAGCTCAGGCACACGCTGGGCGTGCTGTCCATGGCGCGCACGATGGTTCCCGACAGCGCGGGCAGCCAGTTCTTCGTCATGGTCGCCGACGCGCCGCATCTGGACGGGCAGTATGCCGCCTTCGGCAAAATCACCGGGAACGCGCAGAAGGCCATCGACATCAGCCGCGTCAACCGCGACATGTTCAACGACAAGCCGAAAAAGCCGCAGACCATCAAGAGCATCCGCGTGGACACCCTCGGCGAAAGCTATCCCGCGCCGGAGAAGCTCGCCGAGCGCTGAGCGGCACCGGTTCACAGCACAGACACAGCATCCATTTTCCAACCCGGCTTCACATTCGCGGGACGCCTCGTCCCGCGCTCATGGGGGCGTACCGGTTTCGACGGGGGTGTGGAGGCAGGATAAGCGGGCGGCGGCGCCTGACCGCCATAAAACGGGCAACTTATAAATTAAAGAACAACAACAATACTGTTCTTGCTGCTGCCTGATTGCAGCAGCCGTCTGAACCGGGAGGGCCGCGGCCCGGGGAAGGCGTCGTTTAGCGGCGTCCGTGAGGCAGGAAAGAGTTGACCCGCCCACGCATCATGACTCTACCGAAACGCAAGGTCTGTCAGGTGTCCTTGCGCGGGGGGAATCCTTAAAACCTGACTCCGCCCGGAGAAAATCCTGTTAAAGCGCTTTCGGACGCGGGTTCAACTCCCGCCGCCTCCACCAAATAAGGCATCAGTTTTTGATAGAAAGTCTGATGCCTTTTTCTTTTACTTATCGCTAAGCAACGGCGGACGGGCCGCGGTCATGAATTGAAGGAACTGGCGTTCGTATGATATATTTGATGGAGAGACAAATTCTAATTTGTGGCAATATAAAAAAACAAACAAGTCAAACACTAATCTGAAGGAGGGCGCTCAAAGTGAAAAGAAGCAAGTACAGTCAACGCCTTATCGTGCTGCTGTGTGCAGTATTAGTGATTCTTGCGCTTCCGATCACGGCAAACGCCGACACGGGGCCAAAACCTTCTGTACGGATTCAGTTTGAAAATATGGGTGATGAACTGTG
>JAILRK010000039.1 GCA_024698225.1 Oscillospiraceae bacterium
GTCCGCCGTCAGCAAAATGATTGCCGACCTGGAGAGCGAATGGAACGTCCGTCTGCTCAACCGCAGCCGCTCGGGCATTGAGCTGACCAGCGACGGCATTGCCCTGCTGCCGGCGGTTCGCGCGGTGGTGAAGGAATACAAGGACCTCGGCTTCGCCGTGTCCGAGCTGCACGGCATCCGCTCGGGTCTGCTGCGCATCGGCTGCTTCACAAGCCTGTCCACAAGTGTGCTGCCGGAGCTCATCAAGGTCTTTCACGAGCGCTATCCCAAAATCCACATTCACCTGTTCAACGGCGAGTACGAGGAAATCAGCAACTGGCTGCGCCGCGGCTCGATTGACTGCGCGTTCCTCGCCCTGCCCGCCGCGCCGGAGTTCGAGACCAGCTTTCTGCTGCGCGACTCCTTCGTGGCGATTCTGCCGGAGGGACACCCGCTGGCGGAGGAGCCGGTGTTTGCGGTGAAGAACCTGGCAGAGACGGACTTTGTCAAGCTCAACGAGCTGCCGGACACGGAGGTGGACCGCTTTCTGGAGCGTCTTCCCGTGACACCGCACGTCACCTACGAGGTGACGAACGACTTCGCGCTGCTCGCCATGGTGGAAAGCGGACTGGGCGTGAGCATTGTCCATGACCTGATTCTCCATCCGCGGCACTACCGCATCGTGCGCCGGCCGCTGGACGTGACGCACTCCCGCGACGTGGGGCTGTGCGTGCGGCGGGACGTGCCGCCGTCGTCCATCACGAGGCTGTTTATGGACCATATCCTGTCCAACCGGGACAAGCTGGCGGCATTCGCCGAGATATGAAAGAGAGGACACCATGCAAATCGGAGACACCTGGGAAGTCAGCGGCGCCGTCACTGAGCAGACGACCGCAAAACACATCGGCAGCGGCGGTCTGGCGGTGTTCGGCACGCCCTGCATGACCGCAATGATGGAAAACGCCGCCTACACCCTGCTGCAGCGCACGCTGCCGGAGGGCAGAAGCAGCGTCGGCACGAGGCTGGACGTGTCCCACGTCTCGCCCTCCCCCGTCGGAATGCGCGTGCGCGCCACGGCGGAGGTGACGGGGCTCTCCGCCGACGGGCGGACGGTGGACTTTCGCGTCGCCGCCTATGACGACGCGGGGCTCATTGGCGAGGGCCGGCATCGCCGCGTCATCATCGACACACAGCGTTTCATGGCAAAGTGCAGCGGCAAGCTGCAGTGATTGAGAGGAGGTTTCACATGCATTATTCCGGAGCCGTTTATCGTCCGCCCAGCGAGGCGCACAGCCTCATCGTCCAGTGCACGCTGGGCTGCAGCCACAACAAGTGCGCGTTCTGCATCATGTATAAGGAAAAGCAGTTTTCCATCAATCCCGTGGAGCAGGTGCTCGCCGACCTTGCCGAGGCGCGCTCGTACTACAGCCGCATTGAGCGCATCTTCCTTGCCGACGGCGACGCGCTGATTCTGCCGATGGACTACCTGCTCAAGGTGCTGGACTTCATCCGCCAATACTTCCCCGAGTGCGAGCGCGTGAGCGCCTACGCCTCCACCAAGGCGCTGATGCGCAAGAGCGACGAGGAACTCAGCACCCTGCGCGAGCGCGGGCTGCAGATGGTCTACGTCGGGCTGGAGAGCGGGCTGGAGCCGCTGCTCAAGCGCTACGACAAGGGCGTGACCGCTGAGGAGATCATCACGCACGCACTGCGCGCCAAGGCGGCGGGTATGACGCTTTCCATCACCGCCATCAACGGCATGGGCGGCAAAGAGCAGAGCGAGGCGCACGCCATCGCCACGGCGGAGGCGCTCTCGCGCATCAAGGCGGACTACGTCGCCATGCTGACGCTGCGCGTCTACTCCGGCACGCCCCTGCACGACTGGATTGAGCGGGGCGAGCTGACCATGCTCGGACCGAAGGAGCTGGCGGCGGAAAACCGCATCATCCTTGAGCACATCGACAGCGAGGGCAGCGTCTTCCGCTCCAACCACGCAAGCAACTATCTCCCGCTCAAGGGTACGCTCAACCGTGACCGCGCCGCGCTCATCGAGCAGATTGACCGCGCGCTCGCCGGCGAGCTGCGCTTCCGGCGGGCAGTCGAACTCGGGCTGTGACAATGCCCCCGCAATCGAGTAGGAGCGCCCCGTGAGGGGCGCGTCCTCTCACACCACCGTGCGTACCGTTCGGTACACGGCGGTTCAACCGCATAAGTGCAGGGACTCGTACCTGTCGGATAGGCTGAAGTATCCGGCTTGTGCGAGTCTTTCGTTTGTTATTGAGCACATAAGCACAGGGCTTCCTGCTACCCGCCAGTATGCCTTCACATAGCCCCATTTATGGGCATAGTATTGTGGAATACCGAGCTTGATAAGGTTGCGAATTCGCGCCTTTGGCACTTTCCATTGCTTCCAGATATACATCCGAAAGCGTCTGCGGAGCCATTCGTCCCAGCTTTTGAGTGTGCTTTTCATGCTTGCGATTCCGAAGTAGCCAAGCCATCCGCGCGCGTACACCTTTACCTTGTACATCACCGTGCGGACGTTTCTGCCCTGAGAGCGGGAAGTCAGCTCTTTCAGCTTCTGCTTTGCTTTCTTCAAGGACTTCGCGTGGACGCGGATGAATATACCGTTGCGTCCCTTCCCAAGCGCGAAGCCCAGAAACTTAAAATT
>JAILRK010000051.1 GCA_024698225.1 Oscillospiraceae bacterium
CGCCCGCTGTGACCGTGCCGCCGGCCTGTGCTGGCTGCGCGAGGCGGTCCGCACCGGGGACGGCGTCTGGCGCGTGAACGAGACCTCCCCCTGCCTCGCCTACGCCATTTCCCCGGGGGCGGCGGACGGGCTGGGCGCGTACCCCATGGCGCTGCGCCGCGTGACCACAGACGCCGAGGGCACGGTTATCTCGTTGCAGGACGTTGCCGACTGATACTGATTTCAAATCAAAAAGATTGATTTGAAATCACGCGTGCTCCGCACGCTCATGCCGCGCAAAGCGCGTCATGTCGTCTCATACGATACCTACGCGCCTGCGGCGCTATCAAAATGCTTTTCAAGCATTTTGATCAGGTATCAGTATGAGCATACCAAAGAATTCCCCCGCCGACCGAATGGGTCGGCGGGGGAATTTTGTTGTTCCGGCAACTGCACGCTCCGGCAGTTGAACGCTCCGTTTTTGTTATCCGGGAGATCGGAATCAGTCAGGATTCGAGAAGACCGCCTCTATGGCGGGATACGCGTAGGTGTCGCCGGTGAGGCTGATCGTGTAGGTGGTGCCCTCCGCGGCGCTGACCGTCAGGGGGATGACGCCGTCCTGCACCTCGACGTTCTCTGCGAGCACGACCGGCGTCTCGCCTCTGCCGACCTTCGACTGAACCGTCGCCGTGAGGTTGCTGTCCTCGGGCAGCCCGCTCAGGGTGAGGCTGTCCCCTGCGGTAAAGGTCGCGCTCAGCTCGTTGGAGCAGTCCTGCTTGACGGGAATCTCCACGTCGCAGGAATACACCCCGCTCTGCGTGAAGAAGGTCACGTTGGTGATGGTCTTGCCTGCAATGCCGTTCGCGTCCGCCCAGCCGATGCAGGTCTTCCGCCACAGCTCGACGATGTGGCGCAGCGCAAGCGTCGTCTCCACGCCCTCCGCGTCCTTCAGCGTGACCAGCGCGCCGCTGACGTTCTCGGTGTCGCCAAAGGTCACGCCGTTCAGGGTGATTTCAATGAAGTTGTTGTGGTGGGAATGATACACCACGGACGGCATAACGTCGCTCACCGCGGTCGCCTGTGCATCCAGCGCGCCAAAGCTGAAACTGCCGTCCTCCGCCACGCTCAGCTTCTTATACAGCGCCGGCTGCTCGCTGAGCACGTAGTAGCTGTAGCTCTCCGCCTCAAACAGCGCGTCCTTGCCCTCGTAGGTCGTGGTGGTCTCCGTCCCGCGGTTCGTCACGGTGATGTCCACGCTGCTCTCGTCGGTAATCTGGTTCTTACCCTGCAGCACGCTCATGTCGGGAACAAGCACGGGATAAATCACACCGGTGATGTCCGAGCCGTCGGCATTCACGTGATAGGACCCGCCCGCCAGTCCGCCGGTGCGGGGCTTCATTTTGGTCGCCGAGGTCACGGCGTCCACGCCCTCAACGCCCTCGCCCGCGTAAAACGCAGCGTAGGGAATGTTCATCAGCACGTAGCCGGAGGTGACCGTGGTGGACTTGCCGCTGCTGCTGCTACTGCTGCTGCTTGTGGACGCCGCAGCGGTCGTCCGGCTGCTCTGCGTGCCGTCCGCGTTGGTCACAGTGATTTCCGTGCCTTTTGTTTCGACGCCGGTGTCCTCCTGCGTCGTCTCGACCTTGCTCACCGTACCCGTTCCGCTCACAACGGTTCCTGTCGCCTGTGTTTTGACCGCATCGACAACGCCCGCAACGCGGAGCGTTACGTTCTCTGCGTCAATCTGAATTGAGGAGACCTTTGCATCCTTGTCGACCTGAACCGTTGCGCCGTCGGCAGCCTCGGTGAGCACAACCGCCTCCGTCGTGCCGCCGGTCAGTTTGAGTTCGGCAGCGGGCGCCACGACCAGCGCGATTCCTCCGCCGGAGGCCTGCACGGTGCTGCCGGGCTCATTGACGTAGGTCGAGATGGTCTGGTCCAGCACCGCCACCGCGGCGTCGCGCCGAACCGGCTCCAGCGCGCCCACGCCTTGTCCGTTGCCCCTGACATATCCCTTGTCGGTCAGGGCGTTGATGTAACCCTCGGCCCAGGCGCTGCCGTCTGACCTGACGCCGGTGGTGCTGTCCTGCGGCGCAATGCCGAGGCCGCGTGCCAACACCACAAAATACATTTCGCGCGTCATCGCGCCGTTCGGATTGGCGTGACCCTTGTCGTCGCCCTTGATGATGCCGGCCGCCGACGCCCTGGCAAACGCTTCGGCGTACCAGGCGTCCG
>JAILRK010000117.1 GCA_024698225.1 Oscillospiraceae bacterium
CGCAGTTTTTTTATGGGGTCATTTGTTTTTGATACGCCCCGCGGATTGCGCCGACGAGGTAGAGCGAGCCGAAGGCAACCACTGCGCCGTCCGGTCCGGCGGCATCGAGGGCGGCGCGCAGACCGTCCGGAATCTCCGCATAGGCGCGCGCGTTCGCGCCGCGCTCCGTGAGGTATGCCGCGAGGTCGTCCGCGCCAAGCGCGCGCTCGCTCAGCGGCGTGAGGCAGACGAACCGCTGCGCCAGGGGCAGCAGCTCCGAGAGCATCGTCGGATAGTCCTTGTCGCGCAGCATGCCGAGCAGGAACACGACCGGCTTTCCCGGCAGCAGACGGCGCAGGCTGTCCGCCATCGCCGCGGCGCACTGCGGGTTGTGTCCGCCGTCGATGAGAAACAGCGGCGCGCGCCCCATGACCTCCATGCGCGCCGGCCATTTGACCTCTGCAAGGCCGCGCTCCACCGCAGCCTCGTCAATCTGCCAGTGCGCGTCCCGCAGGGCCTCGACGGTCTCCAGCGCGGTGGCGGCGTTGTGCAGCTGGTACTGTCCCAGCAGCGCAAGGCGGTATTCCTTGCCCTTCCATGCAAAGCGCTGACCGTCCAGGTCCTCCGAGACAGGGCGGATGCAGCGGTAGTCCGCAACGCGCAGCGGCACGCCCTTGCGCGCGCAGTCGGCGCGCACAACGGCCGTCACCTCAGGCGCGCCGTCGTAGCACACGGCGCGGCAGCCCGGCTTGAGAATCCCCGCCTTGGTCGCGGCGATTTTCTCCAGCGTGTCGCCAAGGTACTCGGTGTGCTCCAAGCCGATGTTCGTGATGACCGCCACCTCCGGACAGTCAATTACGTTCGTGCTGTCCAGCGCGCCGCCCATGCCGACCTCCAGCACCACGACGTCGCAGTGCTGTGCGGCAAAGTACGCCATGGCGGCGGCGGTCACCAGCTCGAACTGGCTTGGGTGGTCCTCCATTGCCTCCGCCGCGGCGCGCACGCGCTCCGTCACCGCGGCAAGCGCCTCTCCGGGGATGTTCTCGCCGTTGATGCGGATGCGCTCGCAGAAGTCCTGAATGTACGGTGAGGTGTACAGTCCCGTGCGATAGCCCGCAGCGCGCAGAATCGCGTCCAGCATGGCGCAGGTGCTGCCCTTGCCGTTGCTGCCCGCCACATGGACGAACTTCAGCGCCTTTTGCGGGTCACCCAGCCGCGAAAGCAGCTCGCGCGTGCGGTCAAGGCCGAGGCGCGTGGTGCTCCAGCCGTAGTGCTCGATATAGTCAATGGCTTCCTTGGGCGTCATGCCGCCACACTTCCTTTCAGTCTTCCCGTCAGCGGGAGCAGCGCCTGGATGGTGGCGGTCTGCACCACGGTCAGCAGCGCCGCCTGCAGCACGCGCGTCGCCAGCAGCGGCACATAGGGCGAATGATACAGCAGGTGAATCCAGAACGTGTTGAGCAGCAGGCCCAGCACGAACTGCACGATGAGCACGGCGGCCAGCGTGTTGACGATGCTCTTCCCCCGGTGGAGGAAGAAGCCGAAGGTCAGTCCGGTCAGCGCCGCCGTGAGCGTAAACCCCGGAAAATACGGACCGATGGGAAACAGCACCGCGCCGAGAAAGTCACCCAGCGCCGCCAGCACCGCCGTCGGAAGCGGTCCGAACAGCATTGCCGAAATCACGACGGGCACGAAGCCAAAGCCGATGCGCATGTTCCAAACGGAGTACGACATAAACCGCGTGAGCACGACGTCCATGGCAAGCAGAATGCCCAGCACGGCAAGCATCTGGGTGCTGAAGAGTTCTTTTTTGTGTGTTTCGTTCGTTTTCAACATAATAATACCCCTTTCGCAGCTTGTTGCTGCGAAAGGGGTTTGTGCCCTCTTGCAGCAGCGGATGCGGAAACAGCATCGCGGGGCACGCCCTTCGTCTGCCGGCAACTTCCCATCCGGCAGCACTTAACGCGCTGTCTCCTACTCTGACTTGCGATTTATTTTTTGAGATAGCTGCGTGCCAGCGGCAGCAGTACGCCGCCAACGCAGTTGCCGAGGGTGATGACCAGAACGCGCAATACCGCCTGTGCGCTCCACGCGCCCGCCATCCAGAAGTAAAACATGTCCGCAACGCAGTGCTCCGTGCCGAGCAGGATGAAGCCCATCACGCCGAAAAACAGCGCAAGGTACTTCCCCACCTCATGCGGAATGCTTTTGAAGCCCTCCACACCGAGGTAAATGAAGACGTTGCACAAAAGCCCCAGGAAGAAGAGGCTGACAAGGCTGTCGTCCAGCTTCACGCCGCACAGCGCCGCCGCCTTCTCGGAAATTCCGCCGGCGCGGGTCATATGCACCAGCAACGCCGTAACGCCCGTGCCGACGAGGTTGCCCAGCCAGATGACCGGCAGGCAGAGCGCATAGGCGCGGTCGTTTTCAAAGACGTAACAGACCTTGCCGGTAAAGAGATGGAGCCCCATCGTGCAGACCGTGAACAGGCCCAGCGTGAACAGCGCCGCGCCGACCACCTTGTTGTCCACTGACAGGAAAATCGCGCCGCCCAGCCCGATGGCAAAGCCCGCGAGCACCGCGGAGACGAACACCTTGCCCCACTTCATCCGCAGAACCTCCGATAGACATCCTCGTAGACCTGCTCGGCCATCGGCCGATACTTCGCCATCGCCTCGTCCACGTGGGCGTTGATTTGCTCGGCGTACGCCCTGTCCTTCATCAGCTTGGTGTTGACCTTGACGTTGACCGCCGCGCCGTACAGCGCGCTCAGGCAGAACGCCACGCCGGTCGCCGCATCGGAGAGCACGAGCTTGCTGCCCTTCTCCGCAAAGGCACGCTGCAGCTCAATGCAGTCGCAGCAGAGGTCGAAGATCTCCAGCGGCGCCGCCGCCGCGTCGCGCAGGCACGTCTCCATGACCGCGTCGCGCGTGGGGTCGTCCTTCGGAATGCCATAGGCACGGGAGAGCGGTTCAAACGCGACGGCGTCCTTCTCGATGCACGCGAGCAACTGCACGCGCAGCTCCTGCGCGCGCGCCATCAGCGCTTTGATGTCCTCCTCCACGTCGGCATATTTCTTCTTGCCGACGGTCAGCTCGCCCACCATATCGCCCAGTGCGACGCCGATGGCGGCAACGAGGGCGCTGGCGCCTCCGCCCCCCGGAACGGGGGCGGGGGAGGCAAGCTGCGCGGTAAATTCGGTTACGGAAGCATTCAACAGGTCCATGGCATCAGAACAGTCCGCTGATGACGCCGTTCTCGTCCACGTCGATTTTCTCGGCGGCGGGAACCCTCGGAAGACCCGGCATGGTCATGATGTCGCCGGTCAGCGCGACAATGAAGCCGGCGCCGGCGCAGACCTTCAGGTTGCGCACGGTAATCTCGAAGCCCTTGGGCGCGCCGAGAAGCGCGGCGTTGTCGGAGAAGGAATACTGGGTCTTCGCCATGCAGATGGGCAGCTTGTCAAAGCCGAGCTCCGTGATGGTCTTGAGCTGCTTCTTCGCGTTCGCGTCCAGCACCACGCCGTCGGCATGGTAGACCTTCGTGCAGATGGCGTTGAGCTTGTCCAGAATCGGCTCGTCGGCGTCATAGACGAAGGAGAACTCGTTCGGCTGCTCGCACAGGCGCACGACCTCCTCGGCAAGCGCCTTGCCGCCCTCGCCGCCTTTTGCCCAGACCTCGGAGAGCGCAACGTTGACGCCCAGCTCTCTGCACTTCGCCTCGACCATGTCCAGCTCCGCCTTGGTGTCGGTCGGGAAGGCGTTGATTGCGACCACGCAGGGCAGGCCGTAGACGTTCTTGACGTTGGAAACGTGCTGGAGCAGGTTGGGCAGGCCCTTTTCAAGCGCCTCAAGGTTTTCGCCGTTCAGCTCCGCCTTGGGCACGCCGCCGTGGTACTTGAGCGCGCGGACCGTGGCAACGATGACCACCGCGGAGGGACGCAGACCGGACATGCGGCACTTGATGTCGACAAACTTCTCCGCGCCGAGGTCGGCAGCAAAGCCCGCCTCGGTGACGGTGTAATCGCTGAGCTTGAGCGCCATGCGCGTTGCCATCACGCTGTTGCAGCCGTGCGCGATGTTGGCAAACGGACCGCCGTGGATGAACGCGGGCGTACCCTCGAGCGTCTGAACCAGATTGGGCTTGATGGCGTCCTTGAGCAGGGCCGCCATGGCGCCCTCTGCCTTGAGGTCGTGCGCGGTGACGGGCTTGCCGGCGTAGGAGTAGCCGACAATCATGCGCCCGAGGCGCTCCTTGAGGTCGGTGAGGCCGGAGGCAAGGCACAGCGCCGCCATGACCTCGGACGCGACCGTAATCTCAAAGCCGTCCTCACGGGGCACGCCCTGCATGCGTCCGCCGAGACCGTTGACAATGTGGCGCAGCTGGCGGTCGTTCATGTCCACCGCGCGCTTCCAGGTGATGTTCTTGACGTCGATGCCAAGCGCGTTGCCCTGCTGGATGTGGTTGTCGAGCATGGCGGCAAGCAGGTTGTTCGCCGCGCCGATGGCGTGGAAGTCGCCGGTGAAGTGGAGGTTGATGTCCTCCATCGGGACGACCTGTGCGTAGCCGCCGCCGGCGGCGCCGCCCTTGACGCCGAACACGGGGCCGAGGCTCGGCTCGCGCAGGGCGACCATGGCGTTCTTGCCGAGGGCGCGCAGGCCGTCGGTCAGACCGACGGAGGTGGTGGTCTTGCCCTCGCCCGCGGGGGTCGGCGTGATGGCGGTGACCAGAATCAGCTTTCCGTCCGGCTTGTCCTGCATGTCGGCGAGCAGCTTGTAATCGACCTTCGCCTTGTAGTTGCCGTACTGCTCAAGGTACGCCTCGTCGATGCCTGCCTTGGCGGCAATGTCGGTGATTTTCTGCTTTTGGCACTCCTGTGCGATTTCAATATCAGACTTGAAGCCCATAGGTATCTCCTCCTGTCGTTGACTCTTGGGACATTGTACTCACATTTCTGTGATTTGTAAATGTCTTTCTTTTCGCGTTTTGCCCAAAGGCTTTCCTTCTGCAAGGAAAAGCAGGGCAGGTATTTTGTTTTTAAGGCAGTGGCAGCTCCTTTGCGTCAAAGCAGGTCTTCAGCTCTACGGAGGTGCGCGAGTCGCCGAAGCGCTTGACCTGAGCGAGCAGCGTGTCAAGGGCGTTGGTGTCCTTCACGGCAAAGCGAAGCACCGCATTGTAGTTCCCGATGACGTGGTAATGCTCGGTGATTTCTGGCGCGCGCTCGCAGAAGGCGCAAAACGCGTCGTATTTCTCCGGCTCCGGAGCGACCATAATGAAACCCGTCATGCTGCAGTCGAGGCGGGTGCGGTCAATCCCGATGCGGTAGGAGCGGATGACCCCCTCCTCCTCCAGCTTTCGGATGCGCTCCGCCACGGCAGGAGGCGTCAGTCCAACGGTTTCCCCGATGGCCCGCAGCGTTTTGCGGCAGTCCTCCTGCAGTAGGTTGAGGATTTTATAGTCTGTTCTGTCCAAGCCCGTTCCGTCCTTTCGCGCTCAGACGACTTCGCCCTTCTTGATGACCGTCCTGACCAGATTGCTGCCCACGCGATAGCAGATATAGTCCAGGTCCGGCGCATCCCAGATGACGAGGTCGCCCAGCTTGCCCTGCTCCACCGTGCCGACCTTGTCGGCAAGGTCAATGGCGGCGGCGGCGTTGAGCGTGACCGCGGTGAGCACCTCCTCAGGCGTCAGCCTGTACTTCAGGCAACCGAGGTTGATGACGAACTGCATGTTCAGGCAGGGGCAGGAGCCGGGGTTGAAGTCCGTCGCCATGGCGACGGGCACGCCGGCTTTGACCATGTCGCGGGCAGGTGCGAACACCGCGCCGAGGTTGAAGCTCGTCGCCGGCAGCAGGCATGCGATGACGCCGCCCCTCGCCATGCTCTCGATGCCCTCCGGCGGGCAGACAATCAGGTGCTCGGCGGAGATAGCGCCCAGCTCGCCAGCGAGCTGGCTGCCGCCGATGGCCTCAATCTCGTCGGCGTGGATTTTGGGGCGAAGCCCGTTCTTCAGACCTGCCTCGAGCACGCGGCGCGATTCCTCCACGGTGAAGGTGTCCGCCTCGCAGAATACGTCGCAGAACTTTGCAATCCCCTGCTCCTTGACCAGCGGGAGCATCTCCTCACAGACGAGGCGCACGTAGGCCTCGCGGTCCTGCTTGTACTCGGCGGGGACGAGGTGCGCGCCCATGAAGGTCGGCACGAGGTCGATGGGGTGGCGCGCGTTCAGGTCGCGGATGACACGCAGCTCCTTG
>JAILRK010000134.1 GCA_024698225.1 Oscillospiraceae bacterium
TGCTTGTCAAGGCGACGAAAGGAATGTCCTCGGCGCAGATTAAGCAGATTACCGACTTTATTCTGTCTATGCGGAAACAGGCGGATTTTGAAAATGCTTGATGGTCTTTCATATGTCATTGGAGACGGTTCAGTTTGACAATTCTCAGTTTCGGTTGGACGACCCTACGGCGGCTCAGTTTTTCTGTCTGCCGTGTCATGTTTCCGCACCCATGCGATGTCGACAGCCGCACGGTAGTCGGATTATCCTTTGTCAAGCGGAACCTTCCCCAATGTCAAGCAGACGCGCCCCTTGCAAAAAAACGCGCAAGGCGTTATACTGAGTTCGGATTGGATGCTGCTGTCACAGGCGCGTACGATGCGCAGGAAGCATCCGATTGCATTGCAGGGGCGATGCAGACCCGGGGCAAGGAGGAACGACTATGGCGGACCAGTTTTCCCGCACGCGGATGCTGCTGGGCGAGGCGGCGATGGCACGGCTTGCGGCGGCGCGGGTGGCGGTGTTCGGCGTCGGCGGCGTGGGCAGCTACGTTGTCGAGGCGCTGTGTCGCGCGGGCGTCGGCGCGCTCGACCTCATCGACAACGACACTGTGGCGCTGAGCAACCTCAACCGCCAAATCATTGCCACGCACGAGACCCTCGGGCGGGACAAGGTGGACGTGGCGGCGGAGCGCGTGCGCAGCATCAACCCCGCCTGCCGCGTGCGGACGTACAAGACCTTCTTCCTGCCGGAGAACGCCGACGCCTTTGACTTTGCGCAGTACGACTACGTTGTGGACGCCATCGACACCGTGGCGGGCAAGCTCGCGCTGGTGGAGCGCGCACAGGCGGCGCACACGCCCATTCTCAGCGCCCTCGGCACAGGCAACAAGCTGAATCCCGCGCTGCTGGAGATTGGCGACGTCTACGACACGTCGGTCTGCCCCCTCGCGCGTGTCATGCGGCGGGAGCTGCGGCGGCGCGGCGTGCCACAGCTCAAGGTGCTCTGGTCGCGGGAGGAACCGCTCACCCCCCTGCCCGCCGACGAGCCGACCGAGCGGCGCAGCCTACCCGGCTCGACCCCCTTTGTCCCCGCTGCAGGCGGACTTCTGATTGCCGCCGAGGTCGTAAAGGACCTGACTGGTCCATAATGCCCGGACCGTCCCATAACATAAAACCGCCCAAAGGGCGGTTTTATGTTATCTTCTTTTTTTCTTTCCGGAGACGCTGAAGCCGATGACCATGCCGCAGACGCCGCCGACGATGTGGGCGAGCTGGGAGATGTTGTCTGTGTTCACAAGCCCGTTGACGACCTCGCCGCCGAGGTAGAGCAGCACGACCAGCAGCATCGTCAGCGGGATGCCGCCGCGGTTCGTGCTGGTGAAGGACGAGAGCACAATCATCATGAACACCACGCCCGAGGCGCCGAGCAGCACGCTGTTGGGGAAGAGGATGAACTCCGCCAGCCCCGTCGCCAGCGCGGTGATGGCGATGAACAGCAGCAGCGCTCGGCTGCCGTACTTCTCCTCCAGCGGCGGGCCGACGAGCAGCATCAGCAGCATGTTGTTAAAGTAGTGCGGCAGCCCGGAGTGCCCCAGCGCGTGCCCGAAAAAGCGCACGTAGGCAAGCGGGTCGAGCAGCGAGCAGCGGTAGACGCTGAACAGGTGCGGCGTCGTCCAGCCGGCGGTGAGCACGTTGAGCGGCAGGGTGAGAAGCGCCAAAAGGGCGAAGGTCAGCACAACGGGCGCGTTGTAGCGAATGCGAATCATAGCACAGTCCTCGATTTTCAGCAGAGTTTGGGCAGACGCGGCGGCGACAAATTGCACCCGTCTGCAAAACACGGCTTGTCATTTGCCGCGTTATGATATAGAATACCACATGATTCTGAAAAAGCCAAGGAGAAATGCCTATGAATGCCATCGTCAGTGTCCTCGGACGCGACCGCGTCGGAATCACCGCCGCCGTCTGCGTCAAAATGGCGGACTACCAAATCAACATCCTCGACATCTCCATGACCATCATGCAGGGCAACTTCACGATGATTATGGTGGTCGACCTCGCACAGATGACCGCGCCGTTTGGCGACGTGGTGGAGGCCTGCGATGCGCTGGGCCATGAGCTGGGCGTCTCCATCCGCATCCAGCGGCAGGAGATTTTCGACGCCATGCACGAAATCTGAGCCGCGCAGGGAGGACAACATGCTCACACAAAAGGAAATTTTTGCGACCCTCGAGATGATTGACCACCAGCACCTCGACATCCGCACCATCACGATGGGCATCTCGCTGCTCTCGTGCTGCGATGCGGACGCGAAGGCCGCCTGCGCCAAAATCTACGAGCGGATTACCCGCAGCGCCGAGCGCCTTGTCCGCGTGGGCGAGGAGATTGAGCGCGAGTTCGGCATCCCGATTGTCAATAAGCGCATCTCCGTGACGCCCATGTCCCTGGTCGCTGCGGCGAGCGACACGGAGGACTACGTGCCCTTCGCCCTCGCGCTCGACCGCGCGGCTGCCGCCTGCGGCGTCAACTTCATCGGCGGGTACTCCGCGCTGGTGCAAAAGGGCATGACGGCAGCGGACGAGAAGCTGATTCGCTCCATTCCCGAGGCGCTGGACCGCACGGAGCTGGTCTGCTCCTCGGTCAACGTCGGCTCCACGCGCGCGGGCATCAACATGGACGCCGTCGCGCTGATGGGCAGAGTCGTCAAGGAGACCGCGGCGCGCACCGCTGACCGCGACGGTCTTGGCTGCGCGAAGCTGGTCGTGTTCTGCAACGCGGTGGAGGACAACCCCTTCATGGCGGGCGCGTTCCACGGCGTGGGTGAGGCGGAGCGCGTCATCAACGTCGGCGTCAGCGGTCCGGGCGTGGTATACCACGCGCTGCAAAGCGTCAAGGGCGCGCCCTTCGACGTGGTGGCGGAGACGGTGAAGAAAACCGCCTTCCGCGTCACGCGCATGGGCCAGCTTGTGGCGCAGGAGGCCTCGGCGCGGCTGGACACGCCGTTCGGCATCGTTGACCTGAGCCTTGCGCCCACGCCCGCCGTGGGCGACAGCGTGGCGCGCATTTTAGAGGAGATGGGTCCGGAGGTCTGCGGCACCCACGGCACGACCGCCGCGCTCGCCCTGCTCAACGACGCGGTGAAAAAGGGCGGCGTGATGGCGTCGAGCAGCGTGGGCGGACTCTCCGGCGCGTTCATCCCCGTCAGCGAGGACG
>JAILRK010000148.1 GCA_024698225.1 Oscillospiraceae bacterium
GTGGAAGCGGGCGCAGTCGGTGAGGTCGTCCTCCGTGAGTTCGCGGGCATAGTCATCCGCAGGGAAGCTCAGGAAGCGCGCAAGGCGGCCCATCACGGCAATCAACTGCTCCTGCGTCAGCGGCTCGCCGGGGCAGAAGCGCCCGCCGCCGGTGCCTTCCATAAAGCCCAGGTGCGCCATGGCGTCCACGGCGGCGGCATACCAGGCGTTCTGCGGCACGTCCGTAAAGCCGGCGGGGCGCTTCGCCGCGACGTTCAGCGCATTGGCAAGCATGGTCGCCACCTCCGCGCGCGTGAGCGTCTGCGCGGGGCGGAAGCGGCCCGTGCCGTCGCCGGAGAGCATGCCGTAGGTCGCCAGCGTGTCAATCTGGCGCGCGTAGGGGCTCGTGCTGCTGTCGCTGAAGCCGCGCGCGGTGTAGCGGATGCCGCACTGCCGCGCCACGGTTGCGGGGTCGAGGGGAAGCGTCATGCCGTCCACGACGCAGGAGACGGAGACGTCCGGCGCAAGGGCGGAGAACAGCTCGCCCAGCGCCGCGGCGTTTTCCTCGCGCTGCGCCGTTTCAAGGTCAACGTAAAACGTGTTGCCGTTGAGCTGCAGCGTCAGAACGTTGTCGGTCTCCGGTGCTGCGGCGGACAGCAGCGCCGCGACGGCGTCGGTGTATTCGCCGCGGACCAGCAGCGTCGGCACAACGCCGATGCGGTCGGTGGTGCCGCCGTCGGAGCAGTAGAAGCGGTAGGCGGTGACCTTGAGGGAATCGCCGTCGAACAGGTCGGGGTAGGCGTTCTCATCCAGGACAACCTGCGCCGTGCCCTTGCCGTAGGTGCGCGTGCCGATGACGATGCCCGCCTGGTCGGCGCGGATGCCGCCGGAGAAAATCTCCGAGGCGCTGGCGGAGTTCTCGTTCACGAGCACAATGACGGGGTCGTCCGTCTGCGCCTGAGAGAGATAGAGCGTGTAGAACGAGCTGCCGTCCGCGAGACGGTAGTAGAGCTTCGGCCCTGCGCCCGTGAAAATGCCCAGCGTGCCGACCGCTGCGTCGGCAAGCCCGCCCAGGTTGCTGCGCAAATCGACGACCCAGGTGCTGACCTCGTCCCCGTGCTGCGCCACGCCGTCGGCAAAGTAGGTCTCGGTCTGCGAGCCGAAGCTGTCGCAGTTGATGACGCCGACGTCGCCTTTGGTCGTGACGTTCGTGTTGTGGATGGCGACGGTGCGGCGCTCGATGCGGTGGTCCTGCACGCTGCCGTCGCTGTGGCGGACGGTCAGCGTGACGAAGCTGCCCGCCTCGCCGAGAATCAGGGCGCGGTGCGCCTCGCCGGCGGGAGCGCAGACAACGCCGTCCACGGCGAGGATGAGGTCGCCCCCCGTCAGCCCGGCGTCCTTCGCGCCGCCGCCCTCGAGCACGCCGGTGATGAGGATGCCCTCCGCCGTGTACTCGATGGTTGCGCCGATGCCGGTGATGCTGTTTTCGCTTTCCACCTGCTCGAAAAACTGCGCGTTCTCGGCGGCGGTCATATAATAGGTGTAGGGGTCGCCGATGGCGGCGAAGAGTGCGTCGAGGCTCTCCGCCTCATACGCTGCGTCGGGCAGCGGGTCAACGTATTTTTCCTCCAGCAGGGACAGCGCCTGTTCGACGCTCAGCGCGTTTGCGGCGGTGAGACACAGGGCGAGTGAGCATACGGAGGCAAGGAGTCGTCGAAACAGTGTTTTCATAGGGAGATGACCGCCTTTCGTGATGCGTTTCGGAAAAGATATGGCAACAGTATAACGTCGCACGGGGATTTTGCAAAGGGAAATGTTGAAATATGTTCGCTTTTAGAGTATACTGAAAAAAATCTTTGGGAGCTTCGTGCGGGAGGACGCCATGGAACAGCAAATCGGCACACTATACATCGTCGCAACGCCCATCGGGAACGCGCGGGACATGAGCGAGCGCGGCAGGGAAATTCTGGAGCGCGTGGACATCATCGCGGCGGAGGACACGCGCCGCAGCGTCGTGCTGCTCAACAAGCTCGGCATCCGCAACGACCTGTCCGCCAACCACAAGTTCAACGAGCACGGCAAGGCGAAGTGGTTCATCGCGCAGCTGCTGGCCGGCAAGGACATCGCCGTCATCACCGATGCGGGCACGCCCTGCATCTCCGACCCCGGCAACGAGCTGATTCGCGCGGCAATCGAAAACGGCGTCCGCGTCGTGGGCATTCCCGGCGCCTGCGCCGCGGTGACGGCGCTGTCGGTCTCCGGCTTCGACCTCTCGACCTTCTTTTTCTACGGCTTTTTCCCGCGCGAGACGGCGGACCGCCGCCGCGTGCTGGACATGATGCGCAAGGGCGCGACGAAGACCTACGCCTTTTACGAGTCGCCCAAGCGCATCATGAGCGCGGTGGAGTTCCTCATCGACGCGGGGGCGGGGCTGCAGCTGTGCCTGTGCAACGACATGACGAAGCTGCACGAGATGACCTTCCGCGGCACGCCCGCCGAGGTGCGCGAGCAGCTGCTGGCAAAGGGCAGCTACGACAAGGGCGAGTACGCCATGATTGCCGAGGTGCAGGAGGACTACTTCCTGCGCGAGGTCGAGCATCTCTCCACGCCGGAGGCGATGCTGACGGACTGCATGGTGAAGCAGGGGGTGGGCGCAAAGGAGGCCATCCGCCTGCTGCTCAAGGACGACAACAACACCTACAGCAAAAACGAACTCTACGCCGCCTCGCTGGCGCTGAAGGACCTCTTCGGATGACCCGAAGAGGTCCCTTTTTTGGCGTTTTGCGATGGCTTACAGCCGCGTGATGACGGGGATGACCATCGGGCTGCGCTTGGTGTTTTTGAAGAGGTAGTTGCTCACGGCGCTGCGGATGGCGCCGCGCAGCTCCGCGATGTCGCGTCCGCGGCGTCCGCGGGCGTTCTCGGCAACGCTCATCGTGACGGTTTTGAGCTGCTCCATCAGCTCCTCGGACTCCTTGACGTAGATGAAGCCGCGGGTGACAATCTCCGGCTCGGAGAGCATCTCGCCGTTCTGCGCGGAGATGGGCAGCACGATGACCACCATGCCGTCCTCGGCAAGATGGCGGCGGTCGCGCAGCACCACGGCGCCCACGTCGCCCACGCCGTTGCCGTCCACCAGCACCTCGCCCGCCTCCACCGCGCCGGGCAGCACGCGCATGGTGCGCGCGGTGAGCTCCACCGCGTCGCCGTTTTCACAGATGGCGATGTCGTTGCGGTCCATGCCCATCTTCATGGCGAGGTCCTTGTGAATCTGCAGCATCCGCTGTTCGCCGTGGACGGGGATGAAGAACCTGGGCTTGACGAGCGCGTGGATGATTTTCAGCTCCTCCTGGCAGGCGTGGCCCGACACGTGCAGCATGTCCGCGCGGTCATAGACCACGTCCACACCCTTGCGGAACAGCTCGTTGATGACGCGGGAAACGGTGTTCTCGTTGCCGGGAATGGCGGAGGCGGAGATGATGACCTTGTCGCCGGGGCCGACCTCAATCTGCTTGTGCTGCGAAAACGCCATGCGATACAGCGCGCTCATCTCCTCGCCCTGGGAGCCGGTTGTGACGATGACCTGCTTGTCCAGCGGGAGGGATTTGATTTTGTTGAGGTCCACCACCGTGTTCTTCGGCAGCTTCATGTAGCCAAGCTCCGTTGCCACGCGCGTGACGTTCTCCATGCTTCTGCCGGAGACGGCGACCTTGCGCCCGCAGGCGGCGGCTGCGTCGATGACCTGCTGCACGCGGTGGACGTTGGAGGCGAAGGTCGTGACGATGATGCGCTGCTTGCAGCCGGCAAACAGGCGCTCAAAGGTCTTGCCGACCATGCTCTCGCTCATCGTGTAGCCCGGGCGCTCGACGTTGGTGGAGTCCGCGCAGAGGGCGAGCACGCCCTCCTTGCCCAGCGCGCCGAAGCGCGCCAGGTCGATGACCTCGCCGTCGATGGGCGTGGAGTCAATCTTGAAGTCGCCCGTGTGTACGACGCAGCCCATCGGCGTGTGCAGGGCAAAGGCGACGCTGTCCGCGATGGAGTGGTTGACGTGGATGAACTCCACGGAGAATTTGCCGACCTTGACGGTCATCCCGCTCTCGACGGTGACAATCTTGGTGGTTTTGGCGAGCCCGTGCTCCTCCAGCTTCAGGCGAATCAGCCCGGCGGTCAGCCGCGTGCAGTAGATGGGCATGTTGACCTGCTTGAGGACGTAGGGAATGGCGCCGATGTGGTCCTCGTGTCCGTGGGTGATGAACAGCCCGCGGATACGCCTCTGGTTTTTGACGAGATAGCTCACGTCGGGAATGACGCAGTCGATGCCGTACATGTCGTCGTCGGGGAAGGCCATGCCGCAGTCCACGACGACCAGCTCGCCGCCGTATTCGTAGACGGTCATGTTCTTGCCAATCTCGTCCAGGCCCCCTAAGGGAATGATTTTCAAATGTTCAGCCAATGATAATACGCTCCTGTTTTTCTGATGATTTCCAAAAAATGGTTTGGTTTGTGCCATCGGGGCGGGAAGGACACAGCAAAACAAAGACGTCCGTGCCGTCGTAGTTCGTCCTGCATCACGAAACGACGCGCACCGCCGGCGCCCTGCCCAGCCGCCTATGGACTTTTTATATATGTACCGCGCGGCGTCACACCCGTGCGGTCTATATCCAATCCAACACAGTATATCACGCCTGTCAAGCCCCCTTGCGTCCCGCCGGCAAGCGACAAACCCGCTTGCGGCCCGGAGGGGGAAACCAACAATCGGCGGGCTGCGGCAACCGGGGAATTGCCGCAGCCCGCTGACCTGAGACGCTTTCTTGGTTTAATTCGGTGTTCTGCCCGCTCACTGCGGCAGCAGCGCGAGCAGCGTGCGCAGTTCGGAGACGGGGAGCTGACCGGGGGCGGAGCCGCGCTCCGCCGCGCCGAAGGTCAGGCAGGAGCCGGAGAGCCCGCAGGCGACGCGGCTGAGCACGCCGTGCGCACCCATGGCGATGGCGACGAACGGGCGGTCCGCGTCGTGGTCGCGAAAGGCGAGCGCGGCGGAGAGCAGCGAGAGCGTATCGGCGTCGCTGTGCGCCATGACCGCGAGCTTCGGCACGTCGGCGTCCAGCTCCTGCGCCTCGCACAGAAAGCCGCGCATGACCTCCTGCGCCGGTGTGGCGGAGAAGTCGTGGCGCGAGCCGACGGCGCGGCAGGATGCGGCGTGGATGCCCGCGATGAGCGCGCGCGCCGCCTGCCGGCCGATGGACAGCTCCACGTCCGCGAGGTCGATGCAGCCGCTTTGCGCGGCGGCAAGGGTCAGCGCGGCGTAGTCCGCGGGAGACAGCGCGGCGTTGCCGCCCTCGCGCGCGGTGCGGACGGTAAACAGCAGCGGCAGCTCGCCCAGCACGCCGCGCAGCGCGCGGAGCGTGTCGGTAAGCGCCCGGGGCTCGGTGAGCGCGTCGTAGAAGTCGGCGCGCCATTCCACAAGGTCGGGCTGCAGGTCGAGGAGCGCGGCGGCCTCCGCAAGCACGTCTTGCCGCGTTCTGCCGACAATCGGCACGGCGATTTTTGCACGCCCCTCACCGAAGGTGACGCCGCGGATGGTAAGTGTCCGCATGGCTTATTGCGCCTCGTGCTTGAGCGCGTCAATCAGGCGCGGCACGAACTGCTTTTTGCGGCTCACCACGCCGGGCAGCACGGACTTGTCGTCCGCAACCTCGGTGGCGAAGGCGCGGGTGATGACCGCGTCCGCGTTCTTGCCGCACATCAGCAGGTCGCTGGAGCTGCTGCGCACGTCGGTGAAGAGGTAGAACACGAAGTCAAGCCCCTGCTTCTCCCGCACGGTCTCCAGATACGGGCCGACCAGCGCCTCCGCCGCGCGGCGGTTTTTCTCGCTCATATAGCTGCCCTGTCCTACGCCGAAGCGATAGGGACCGCTGCTGAAGACCTTGTAGTCCGTGAAGAAAATCTGCTCGGCAGTCTCGCCGCTGACGTCGCCGCCGTGCTCGAACATGTCGTCGGCGTAGGCCTCAAGGTCGACCTTTGCCAGCTTTGCCAGCGCGCGCGCCGCGCGCTCGTCGTAGGGCGTGCAGGTGGGCGAGCGGAACATCAGCGTGTCGGAGAGGATGGCGGAGAGCATCAGTCCCGCCGTCTGCGGGTCAATCTCCACGCCGTTCTCCTGGTACATCTGGTAGATGATGGTGCAGGTGCAGCCCACGGGCATGTTGCGGAAGTACACGGGGTTGTCCGTCTCCAGCGAACCGATGCGGTGGTGGTCGATAATCTCCAGCACCTCCGCGTCCTCCAGGCCCTCCGCCGCCTGCGTCTTTTCGTTGTGGTCGACGAGGATGAGCTGCTTCTTGTGCAGATTCAGCAGGTTGCGGCGAGAGACCACGCCGAGGTACTTCCCGTCGTCGCCGATGACGGGGAAGTAGCGGTGGCGCACGGAGCCCATGATTTTCGTTGCCGCCTCCACCGAGGTGTTGAGCGTGAAGGTCATCAGCCCGTCCTTGAGCATGTAGTAGCGAATCGGCGCCGCCTGCGAGATGATCTGTCCCGAGGCATAGGTGTTCAGCGGCGTGCTGATGATCAGGCAGTTGTTCTCCTCCGCCAGCATGCGGATGGTCCGGGAGACCTTGGACTCCAGCCCGACCACCAGACAGCCCGCCTCCATCTCGATGGCGGTGAGCTGACTCTCGCTGCGGTTGCTGACGATGACGACGTCGCCCTTGCGGATGGCGCGCTCCATCACCTCCGCGCTGCCCGCGCCGATGATGATGCGGCCCTGCACGGTCTTGCCCGCGCTGTCTCCGACGAGCAGCGTGCCGTCAATCGTGTCAATCACGTTGTCATAGCTGGTTTCCGCGTGTGCAAGGATGTAGGGGTCAATGCCGTCCATGTTGGCGGTGGCGACGTCCTTGACCGTGATGATGCCCAGCAGGTTGTTCTCGTTGTCCACCACGCAGAGCGTGTCGAGGTTCTGGTCGCGCATCCGCTCCCAGGCCTGGCGCATGCTCATGTTGCCGTCCACGCCCTCGGCAAGGCGGATGTCCACGTCCCGCACCTGCGGGCTGACGTCGGTGTAGAGCTGGGGGACCTCCGCGCCAAAGTAGTCCAGCACGAAGGAGGTCTCGCGGTTGAGCTGTCCTGCGCGGCAGGGCTTGTAGGAGCGCTCCGGGTCGATGGCGTTTTTCAGGCGGCTGTAGGAGATGGCGGCACAGATGGAGTCGGTGTCGGGGTTGCGGTGCCCGATGACCTTGACCGCGTGAAAATTGGGGCGGGAGAAGTCCTTTTCCGTGGACATGAAATCACACCTTTCGTTTGTTTCGATGCGCGGCAAAAAACATTTGATACTGATTTCAAATCAAAATGATTGATTTGAAATCGCGCGTGCTTCGCACGCTCATGCCGCGCAGAGCGCGTCATGTCGTCTCATGCGATACCTACGCGCCTGCGGCGCTATCAAAATGCTTTTCAAGCATTTTG
>JAILRK010000155.1 GCA_024698225.1 Oscillospiraceae bacterium
GCTCCATCTCAGACCCCCGAATACGCGCTGAACCCGCCGTCCACGGGCATGACCACGCCGCTGACGAAGCCGGAGCAGGCGTCGTCACAGAGGAAGAGCAGCGCGCTAATCAACTCGTCGGGCGCGCCGAAGCGGCCCATCGGCGTCGCGTTGAGAATCTTGCCCGTGCGCGCGGTGGGCGTTCCGTCCTCGTTCCAGAGCAGCCTCGCGTTCTGCGCCGTGGAGAAAAAGCCCGGCGCGATGGCGTTGCAGCGGATGCCGGTCTTGGCGAAATGCACCGCCAGCCACTCGGTGAAGTTGCTCACGCCGGACTTCGCCGCGCTGTAGGCGGGGATTTTCGTCAGCGGCGTGAAGGCGTTCATGGAGCTCACGTTGACGATGCAGCCGTGTCCGCCGTCCACCATGTCGCGGGCGAAGGCCTGCGTGGGCAGCAGCGTGCCCATGATGTTGAGCGAAAACACCTTGGAAAAGGCATCGCCCGTGAGGTCGAAAAAGCTCTTTTTCGCGGGGTCGTTGAGCGTGTCCATGGAGAAAAACTCATCGTCCGCGGTGGCGGCGGGGTTGTTGCCGCCCGCGCCGTTGACGAGGATGTCGCACCTGCCGTAGGCGGCGCGCACCGCCTCGTGCGCCGCCTTGACGCTCTCGGCGTCGGTGACGTCCACGGCAAAGCCCTTCGCCTCGCCGCCCGCCGCGCGGATTTCCTCCGCCAGCGCCTCGCACTTGGACAGCGTGCGCCCGAGGATGGCGACCTTTGCGCCGCAGGCGGCGAGCGCGCGGCAGAACTCGGCGCAGAGCACGCCCGCGCCGCCGGTGACCACGGCAACCTTGCCGGAAAAATCGGGATGCATCGGAAGCTTCATGGAATTCCTCCTGTCAATATGAATAACTTGAATTCCCCGCCGGCGGCGGGGAATTCGGGGGTGTGTTGTCTCAGGCGTTGTAGGTGCTTGCGGCGGTGTTGCCGCCGCGGCCGGTCCAGTTGGTGTGGAAGAACTGACCGCGCGGCGCGTCGATGCGCTCATAGGTGTGCGCGCCGAAGTAGTCACGCTGCGCCTGCAGGAGGTTTGCGGGCAGGTGTTCGGTGGTGTAGCCGTCGAACCAGCTCAGCGCGGAGGAGAACGCCGGCATCGGGATGCCCGCCTTGACCGCGTACGCCACGACCTCACGCCAGGAGGCGACGAGCGTCTTCATGACGGCGCTGAAGTAGTCGTCCATGAGCAGGTTCTCCAGCTCGGGGTTCTTGTCGTAGGCCTCTTTGATCTTGCCGAGGAAGACGCTGCGGATGATGCAGCCGCCGCGCCACATCAGCGCGATGCCGCCGTAGTTGAGGTTCCAGCCGTAGGTCTTCGCCGCCGAGCGCATGAGCGTGTAGCCCTGCGCGTAGGAGACAATCTTGCTGGCGTAGAGCGCCTTGCGCACCGCCTCGATGAACGCCGCGCGGTCGCCCTCGAACTTCGGGTACTCGTGCGCATACAGCGCCGACGCCTTCACGCGCTCGTCCTTCTGCGCGCTCAGGCAGCGGGCGAACACCGCCTCGGAAATCAGCGTCAGCGGCACCGCCTCGTCCAGCGCGGCAATGCCCGTCCACTTGCCGGTGCCCTTCTGCCCCGCGCGGTCAAGGATGTGCTCGACGGTGGTCTCGCCGTTCTCGTCCTGATAGCCGAGGATGTCGCGCGTAATCTCGATGAGATAGCTGTCCAGCTCGGTCTTGTTCCAGGCGGCGAACACGTCGTGCAGCTCGGCGCTGGTCATGCCCAGGCCGTCGCGCAGAAGCTGGTACGCCTCGCAGATGAGCTGCATGTCGCCGTACTCGATGCCGTTGTGCACCATCTTGACGAAATGCCCCGCGCCGTTCTCGCCGACCCAGTCGCAGCAGGCGTCGCCGTTTTCCACCTTGGCGCAGATGCCCTGGAAGATGGGCTTCACGTACTCCCATGCCTTGGGCGAGCCGCCGGGCATCATGCTGGGACCCTTGAGCGCGCCCTCCTCGCCGCCGCTGACGCCGCAGCCGACGTACAGCAGACCGCGGCTTTCGACGTAGGCGGTGCGGCGCATGGTGTCGGGGAAGTGGCTGTTGCCGCCGTCGATGATGACGTCGCCCGGCTCGAGCACGGTGAGCAGCTTCTCAATGAAGTCGTCCACCGCCGTGCCCGCCTTGACCATCAGGAAGACCTTGCGGGGCGTTTCCAGATTGTCGCGCAGCTCCTCAAGGCTGTGGCAGCCGATGATATTCTTGCCCGCCGCGCGTCCGCCGATGAACTTGTCCACCTTCTCCACGGTGCGGTTGTAGACCGCGACGGTGAAGCCCTTGGACTCCATATTCATGACCAGGTTCTCGCCCATGACGGCAAGACCGATGAGCCCGATGTCCGCTTTTTTCATGTTGTCCGTCTCCTCTCTCATCTCTGGACGCGCGCGTTGCCCGCGTACACGTCCCAGACCTGCTTTTCGTCCGCAGGCTCGGCATAGTCGTTGAGGCTCGACGCCGCGAGCACGCCGCTCGCCCAGCCGAAGCCCAGCCATTTCTCCGGCTCCCAGCACTGGTACACGCCGTAGAGCAGGCCGCCGGAGAAGCCGTCACCGCCGCCGATGCGGTCCATGACGGGAATCGGGCGCGGCTGCTCGACGTACCATTCGCCGTCCGCCCAGAGAATCGCGCCCCACAGGTGCTCGTTGGCGGAGACCACCTGCCGCAGCGTGGTGGCGTAGGCGGAGGCGTTGGGATACTTGGCGCGCACCTGCTCAATCATGCCCTTGAAGCTCTCAATCTTGGCGTTGAGGTCCTTGCCGCCCGCCTCGGGGCCCTTGAAGCCGAGGCAGAGCTGGAAGTCCTCCTCGTTGCCCACAAGGATGTCGGCGGCGGAGGCAATCTCGTGGAAGGCGGCGGCAAGCTCCGCCTCGCGGCCCTTCCAGAAGGTCGCGCGGTAGTTGAGGTCGAAGCTGACC
Organism: Oscillospiraceae bacterium; assembly: GCA_024698225.1. Lineage (GTDB taxonomy): Bacteria > Bacillota > Clostridia > Oscillospirales > Oscillospiraceae > Hominicoprocola. The sequence continues at coordinate 2,947 of JAILRK010000155.1, forward strand.
AGCGTGCCGTACTCCTTCGCGGCTCTGGCGAGCGCGAGGCAGCACTGCGTGGTCTCGGGGCTCATGGCGGCAATCAGGCCGGAGAGGTGCAGAATCGCGACGCCCTCCTGCCCAAAGATGCGCTCGATGTCAAAGTCGTCCGCGCTGAGCGTCCGGCCCACCTCGCCGGCGCGGTCGTTCCACACGCGCGGCGCGCGCAGGCCGAAGCCGGAGTCCGCCACGTTGAACTGGTGGCGATAGCCCCAGGGTCCGCCCTGCGGAACGTCCCTGCCCTCGTAGGCGATGTTGCGCGCGCGGAGCTGGGACTTGATGAACGCGGCAATCGGGCTGCCCTCGACGAAGCGGGTCAGCGCAAGGCACTCGTGCCCGAGACTGGACGCGACGTTGAGCACGTTCGTCTCGGCAGAGGTCGCCTGCATGTAAAACTGGTTGCTGTTGTGCACCGCCATGCGGTCCGCGGGCGTGATGCGCACGCCCATGCTGGTCACGCAGGCGATGGCGTATTTTGCGTTGCATTTGACGTCCATATTGCTTCTCTCCTTTTACTCAGCGGCCAATCTCGATGCCGGTGAGGAATTCATAATACTGCGCAATCGCGCTGTGGTCCTTCTGTCCGCCCTCGTGGTTGTGCATCCACTGCAGAATCTCCTGCACCTCGGCGGTCATCGGCACGGGCGCGCCGACCGTGTGCGCGCAGTCCAGCGCGTTGTTGAGGTCCTTGATGTGCAGGTCAATCTTAAAGCCGGGCTTGTCGTTGCCGGCCATCATCATCGGCGCCTTGGCGTTCATCACGGTCGAGCCGGCAAGCCCGCCCTTGATGGCGTCAAACACCAGCGCGGGGTCCACGCCCGCCTTCTGCGCCAGCGTCAGCGCCTCGGCCAGCGCCTGAATGTTGCAGGCGACGATGATCTGGTTGGCGAGCTTCGTGGTGTTGCCCGCACCGACCTCGCCGCAGCGGACGACGGAGGAGCCCATCGCCTCGAGCACCGGCTTGAAGCGGTCAAAGACCTCCTGCTTGCCGCCGACCATGAAGGACAGCGTGCCGTCAATCGCCTTCGGCTCGCCGCCGGAGACCGGCGCGTCGAGCATCTCCACGCCCAGCTTCTCCAGCTCCGCCGCAATCTCGCGGGACGCCACGGGGTTGATGGAGCTCATATCGATGAAGGTGCTGCCGGGCTTCATGTGCGCGCCGACGCCGTCCGCACCCAGCATCACCGCCTTGACCTGTGGGGAGTTCGGCACCATCGTCAGCACAAGGTCGCAGGTCTCGCCAATCTCGGCGTTGGTCGCCGCCTTCGCGCCCGCCGCAACAAGCTCGCCGTGCGCGCGGTTCGCGCTGGAAACGGTCAGGTCATAGCCCGCCTTGAGCAGGTTCTTCGCCATGGGCTTGCCCATGATGCCAAGCCCGATAAAGCCGATTCTCATTGTCACACGCTCCTCTTTCATTGTTCCGGGTTTCCTTTGTATCTGATTGTATTCTAATCGGAAACGGCAGGCAAGTATATATCTGTATTTGCTTTTTTGGTTCTGAATTTGA
>JAILRK010000081.1 GCA_024698225.1 Oscillospiraceae bacterium
TGCGCAGCAACCCGAACGTTCTGCTCTGCACCACGCCGTTGTCCAACGTCTCCTCGACGATAACGCCCTTTCCGTTCAGCTCCTGCGCCAACAGCTCCGCTGCGGAGGTCACGGCGTAATAGCGCCGGTCCATCTCCGCCAGCTCGCTCACCCGCCCGGAAGACGCCGTGCCGGCGGTGAGCACCACCGCACCGACCACCGCACACACCAGAAACAGCAGCAGCGCAAAGGTAATCGACGCACCGCGGCGGGAGTGCAGCTTTCTTGTGACATGCCTGTGCACCACAGCGACCTCTCTTCCTCAGCATGCCTCCCCCGCTCCGCGCGGACGGGGCAAATGATAGACTTCCAGATAGGGATACATCGTACAATATACCAAATATAGCATGAAAAATCAAGGTCTTTTCTTCCCATTCCTCCCCATTTGTTTACATAATTATCCTTGCAATCCATGCCGCAATCCGCTATAATAATGCACATTGGCATCATATCGGGCAAAGCCCATTGATAGGAGGCGTCGCAGGAGTGATTCGTCTCAATGACGTGGTAAAAGACTATACAAATGGCGCGCATGTACTGCGCGGCGTTACAATGACCATCCAGGACGGGGAATTTGTCTTCCTCGTCGGGCCGTCCGGGTCCGGCAAGTCCACCATCATCAAGCTGCTCACGGGCGAAATTGTCGCCACAAGCGGGCGCATTGCCGTCAACGGCTTCAATCTGATGCGCATCGCGGACCGGCAGATTCCGCTGCTGCGCCGCACCATCGGCGTGATTTTTCAGGATTTCCGGCTGATTGAGAAAAAGACCGTCTATGAAAACCTGAGCTTTGCCATGCATGCCGTCGGCGCATCGCAGCGGCTGATTCGCGGGCGCATTCCCTACGTGCTTGAGCTGGTGGGACTGAGCGGCAAGGCGGACGAGTACCCCAATGACCTCTCCGGCGGCGAGCAGCAGCGCGTCGCCATTGCGCGCGCGCTGGTCAACAACCCCAGCACGATTATCGCCGACGAGCCGACGGGAAACCTGGACCCCGCCCTGTCGCAGGAGATTATGAGCCTGCTGGACCGCATCAACGCGCTGGGCACCACGGTGCTCGTCGTGACACATGAGCGCGACCTGGTCAACCACTTCCAAAAGCGCGTGATTCTGCTGGAAGGCGGTCTGATTAAGGGCGACGGCATCGGCTATGACGCGAAGTGAGGAGCTGCAACATGTCACATGATTTTCGTTATTTTATGCGCGAGGGCGTGAACAATCTGTTCAGCCACGGCTTCATGTCCTTTGCAACCATCGGCATCACCGTGGCCTGCCTTCTGATTATGGGCACGTTTTCGCTGGTGGCGTACAACGCCGAAATGCTGCTCAAGACGCTCGAGAGCGAGTATGAAATCCTCGCCTTCATCGACGACGGCAACACCGACGCGCAGACCAAATCGATTGGCGAGCGCATCGCGGCGCTGCCCAACGTCAAGAGCGTGTCCTTCATCACGCGCGAGGAGGCGACGGAGGCTTTTGAACAGCGCACGCTCGACGAGTATCTGCGCGCCAACATCAAGGCGGAGATGTTCCGCGACCGCTACGCGGTGTTTGTGAGCGACCTGAATCAGGTCAACCGCACGGCGGCGATGGTGCGCGAGATTGTGGGCGACAAGAACGTCCGCGTGGACGAGGACATCGCCGGCGGCTTCATTCTGGTGCGCAACGTCGCGGGCGCGGTCAGCATCGCGCTGGTGTTGATTTTGCTGGTGGTGACGGTGTTCATCATTTCCAACACCATTCGGCTCACCACCTTTGACCGGCGCGACGAAATTGCCATCATGAAGATGGTGGGCGCGACGAACGGCTTCATCCGCTGGCCATTCGTGTACGAGGGCTTTCTGCTGGGACTGCTGAGCTCCCTCATCGCGTTCCTGCTGCAGTGGCTGGTCTACGCCGCGGTTGCCAAGGGCATCCACGCGGCGGATACGCTGCAGTTCATCGATGTGGTCTCCTTCGGGAATATCTGGCGTCCGGTGGCGGCGATTTTCGGCGCGTCGGGCATGGTCATCGGCATTGGCGGCAGCTTGATGGCAATCCGGAAATTCCTTCAGGTCTGACAGGGAGGCGGCAATGATGAAACGAAAGTTCCTGCGCGCTGCGCTTGCAGCGCTGTGCCTGCTGGCACTGTTGCTCGCGGACGCCGCGCCGTTCTCGCTGACGCCAAGCGCCTCCGCCGTCACGCAGGCGCAGATAGACGCAAAAAAGCAAGAAAAGAAGAGTCTGGACGCACAGAAGGCCGAGCTGCAGAACCAGCTCGCCAGTCTTCGCAAGGAGAAGAGCTCCGCCGTCTCACAGAAAAGCAATCTGGACGCGCAGATTGCCCTCATCCGCTCCGAAATCGCCAACGCGGAGGAACTGATTGCACAGTATGAACAACTGATTTCCCAGACCGAGCGCGAGCTCGCGGACACGCAGGCAAAGCGCGAGGCGCAGTACGCGCTGTTCTGCGCGCGCGTGCGGGCGATGGAGGAACGCGGCACGGTGTCGCTCTGGTCGGTCATCTTCCACTCGGCGGACTTCTCGGAGATGCTCGCCGCCATGGACTTCATCGGCGAGATTATGGAAAGCGACCAGCGGGTCATCGACGACCTGCGCGCAACGGAGGCGGAGCTTGCCGCCCAGCAGGAGACGCTGGAGCTTCAGCTCGGCGAGCAGGAGGAAATCCGCGACGAGCTCGCCGCACGCAGCGCTGAGCTGAGCGAGCAGATTCAGGCGGCGCAGGCCATCATCACCGAGCTCGCCGCCGACGAGGCGGAATACAAGAAGCTGATTGCCGAGAAGGAGGCCGCCGCCGCCAAGGAGCAGGAGGAAATCCAGCGCCTGTCCCGCGAGCTGGCGGCGCAGCAGGGCAACAACAATGCCACCAAGGGCGGCTATATCTGGCCCTGCAGCAGCCACTACGTCACCTCGCCCCTTGGCTCGCGCTACACGGGCATCCGCGGCGCGTCCACGAACCACATGGGCATCGACATCGGGCGCGTCGGCTACACGACGCAGGTGGTCGCCGCCAAGGCCGGCACGGTCATCATCTCTGACTACAACCGCTACCGCGGCTACTACGTCGTCATCAGCCACGGCAGCGGCAACACCACCACCTATCAGCACCTGTCGAAGTGCTCGGTCAGCAAGGGCGCCAAGGTCGCGCAGGGGCAGGTGGTCGGCATCACCGGCTCCACGGGCGTGTCCAGCGGACCGCACCTGCACTTTGAAATCAGCGAGAACGGGCAGATT
>JAILRK010000244.1 GCA_024698225.1 Oscillospiraceae bacterium
GATGACGTGCCGCTGTGGGAGATGATGCTTGCCGTGCCGGATGAGGCGAAGGCAAAGGACCTCACCGCGCGCTTTCAGGAAAGCCCCGAAAAGATGTATACCCAGCTCATCGGGGTTCTGTTCCCGCCGGAGAACAAATAATACTGATTTCAAATCAAAATGATTGATTTGAAATTGCGCGTGCTCCGCACGCGCATGCCGCGCAGAGCGCGTCATGTCGTCTCATACGATACCTACGCGCCTGCGGCGCTGTCAAAATGCTTTTCAAGCATTTTGACCAGGTATCCGTATGAGCGGGAGCTTCCGTAACCCCCGGCACACAATCACAGCAAAACACAGAGGACCGACCCAACCGGGTCGGTCCTCTGTTGATAGAAAGAGAATGGGGCGCGTTCATGCGCCGAGGTATTTGCGCAGCGTGGCGCGCACGGCGCCCTTGCCGGCAAGCAGCTCTCGCAGCATGGCGCTTACCTTGTCCGCAAGCCCAAGCGCCACCAGGTCCACGCCGAAGACCGCGCTGTCGGAGAGAATCGGGCGCAGGCGTGCCTCCGTCACGCTCTCCGGCACGCCAAGGCGCACGCCGCGCAGTTTCTCCTGCAGCGTGCCGAGCAGCGGGTCGCTGCTGCAGGGGAAGGACCGGCCTTCGTCGTCCACGGCGAGCAGATAGCGCAGCCAGAGCGCGAGCGCAAGCGGGATGCAGGTCAGCGACTGCACGTCGAGGTCCGGACGCTCGGCATAGCTGCGCAGCGTGACGCCGAAGCGGATGGGGACCTTCTGGCTGGTGTCGGTGGCAATGCGCTGGGGCGTGTCGGGCAGGAACGGGTTCGGGATGCGCCGGTTTACCACCGTGTCAAGGAAGGCGCGCGGGTCGATGACCCCGGGGTCGGTGACGACGGGGAGCCCCTCGTCGTAGCCGATGCCGCGCACCAGCGCCGAGAGCTGAGGGTCGCGCATCTCCTCGGAGATGCGCCGATAGCCCAGCAGACAGCCGGACACCGCCAGCGCCGTGTGCAGCGGGTTGAGGCAGGTGCAGACCTTCATGCGCTCCGCGCGGCTGACCGTGCCGCGGTCGGTGAAGAGCACGCCCGCGTGCTCCAGCGGCGGCCTGCCGTTGGGGAAGTCGTCCTCCACAACCAGGTACTCGCTCTCCTCCGCATTGACAAAGGGCGCGATGTGCGTGCCGCTGCCCGTCACCGCCGACGCAAGGTCCAGCCCGTCCGCACGCAGCAGCGCCGCCACGGCGGCGTCGGGCGCGGGGGTGATTTTGTCAATCATCGTCCACGGAAAGCTGACCTTCGTTTCGAGGTAATTCAAAAAAGCGCCGGAGACCAGCCCCGCGTCCGCCCAGCCGCGGGCGAAGGTGAGGACCGCGTTTTTCAGCGTGTCGCCATTGCGGGAGCAGTTGTCCATGCTGACCATCGCCAGCGGCGCGGCGTTCGCCTGAAAGCGCGCGTGCAGCAGCGCCGCCACGCGTCCCCAGTAGCTTGTCGCACCGTCGCAGCCGGCGGCAAGGTCGGCGGCGGGGTCGCCGGTCCGGTAGCCCTTTTCCGTAATCGTGAAGCTGACGAGCTGCAGCGAGGGCGCGGTGAACACCGCCCGCAGCCGTGCGTACTCGTTTTCGTCGGGCGAGAGCAGGTAGCGCACCTCGGCGATGCTGCCGATGACGCGCTTGTCCACGCCGCCGTCGGACTTGAGCGTGACGAGCACGGTGAGCGCGTCGTGCCCGTCGTAGCTCGCGCGTTTTTCCGGCGTGTCGGAGCGCTCCACGGCGATGATGCCGCTTTGCATCAGCCCGGCGTCAAGAAGCTGCTGCGCGCAGTTTGCCTGAAACGCCTTGAAGATGTTGCCGGCGCCGAAGTGCACCCAGGTCGGCGCGGCTGCCGTTGCCGCGCGCATGGCGGCCCTGTCGTACTGCGGCAGCGCGTAGTGCGCGGCAGCCCAGGCGCTGCGCTCCAGCAAGCCCGTGTCGTTGAGCGTCATCGTTCGTCGCCTCCCTGTCTGCTCAGCTTGTCGATGGCCTCCCAGAGACCGTTGAGGTAGGTGACGCCCATGGCGCGGTCGTAGAGACCGTAGCCGGGGCGGCCCGTCTCGCCCCAGACCATGCGTCCGTGGTCGGGGCGGATGTAGGTGTCGGGACAGGTGTCGTAGATTGCCTTCATGATGGCAAACATGTCAAGGTCACCGTCGGCGGAGAGATGCGACGCCTCGCGGAACCTGTGGTGCCCAAGAATTTTGACGTTGCGCACATGCATGCAGCCGATGCGCTGCAGCGCGCCGAAGTGCCGCACCATGGCGGGCAGGTCGTTGTCCGGGTTCGTGCCGAGCGAGCCGGTGCACAGGCACAGCGCGTTGCTCGGCGAGTCGTGCAGGGCGATGATTTTGTCGAAGTCCTGCTGCGAGTGGGCAATGCGCGGCAGACCGAAAATCGGCCAGGCGGGGTCGTCCGGGTGGCAGGCCATCACCACGCCGCAGTCCTCGCAGGTGGGGATGATTCCGTCGAGAAAGTATCGGAAGTGCGCGCGCAGGTCGTCGGGCGTGACGGACTTGTAGCGCTCCAGCGTGGCTTCCAGCTCGGCAAGGCGCTCCGGCTCCCAGCCGGGCAGAGAGAAACCGTTGCTGCCGCGCAGCATGTCGCGCACGAGGTCCGCCGGACCGAGTCCGGCAAGCGCTGCCTCGTCATAGTACATGCTGTTGGAGCCGTCCGTGGGAATGACGCGCGCAAGGTCGGTGCGCAGCCAGTCAAACACGGGCATGAAGTTGTAGACAATGACCCTGACGCCGTGCCTCGCCAGGTTGCGGACAGTGGCGCAATAGGCGTCGATGTACGCGTCGCGCGTCGGCAGGCCGAGCTTGATGTCCTCATGCACGTTGACGGACTCGATGACCTCGCAGGCGAGCCCCGCCGCGTGGACCTCGTCGAGATAAGCGCTGATTTCGTCCTCGGGCCAGACCTCGCCCGCCGCCTTGTCGGCAAGCGTGCCCATCACGCCCTGCACGTTGGGAATCTGCCGGATTTGCGCGAGCGTAACGCTGTCGCTCTTCGCGCCGAAGTATCGGAATGTCATTTTCATCGGAATCGCCTCTCCATATGAGCAAAAGATGTGACCGCGCGCTGTCTGCCGCAGCCGGTGGCGGGCTGTGCGGCACATGCCGCCGCGTTTGTGCGCTGACGCAACCATCTTACTATACGCCGCAGCGTCCTGCAACCGAAAATGCCGTTGAAGAAATCACTTTCCTGTGTTACGATGCTGATATCAACAGACGGGAGATGAAGCACATGGCGGATAAACTGGTGATGGAACTCCACATTGAGCTGGAGGCGGACAAGGTGACGGAGCTGACCTGCCCTGTGGGCGCGGTCCGGATGCTGCCCTTTGTCGGGACGGTGCAAAGCGCGCTCTTTACCGGCGTTGTCGCGCCCGGCGGCATGGACACGCAGGTGACGGACGCGGCGGGCACACGCAACATGTCGGCGCGCTACATGCTCGTCGGCAGGGACTGCAGCGGCGCGCCCTGCCACATCTATGTGGACAACGAGGGCTGGTTTACGAACGGGGCGCATCCGCAGCCCTTCGTCACGGTGCCGACCTTCCTGACCGACAGCGCCGTGCTGGCGCCCTATCTGCATCAGCGCAGATTCCGCGGGGAGGGACATCCCGGCGAAAAGGGTCCGACCATCCGCTTTTATGAGGTGGGGGCCGATGCGGACGAGTCCGGCGCGCGGAGAGACTGAACCCGGACGCGAAAAAAAACGGGCAAATGCCCGCCTTTTTTCGTCAATAGCGCTGTTCCGAGAGCAATTCATAGAACAAATCCGTAAACTGCTCGTCTTCGGTTTCGTCAGCGCTGCGGTCTGCGAGGTCCCAATCGGTGTAGTTCTGCTCGGTTTCCATGGCTTGCTCCCTTCCATCACACAACTGATGAAAAGTATAGCATCTGCCAGGTGAGCGGTCAATTGGTGGATACCGACAACAAAAAACACCAAATATTGTATAATATGAGGATTGACACGCAAAAACCGGGCGCGTGTGCGCTCGGGGCGCGGGCGTTTTCTCCGCCCGCAGCAAACAGTGCAAAATCCGATGAAAGCTTCTCTTGTTATCTGCTTGCGATAATGCTATACTGTGGTAAAGTAGCGTGGCACCCCCCGGTGTGGGAGTACGGCGATGCCGGACAGACGGGCTGTCAGCGGACAGGAGCTGCAGCCGTACAGAAACTGAGAGAAAAGAGGGGACCCGATGATGAAGCATATTCAATTCGTAATTCGCGAACCCGAAGAGATTTTGCCCGAGGTGAAAAAAATCCGGCAGTGGAGCAAGCGGAACCTGTATTCATCGATTCTGTTCCACCTGTTTACGGAAGACGTCTCCGGTGCGCCTGTGAAAAAGCTGAGCGCGCTCATCCGGCAGGCGATTCCGGATGCGCATGTTGTCGCCTGCTCGACCAACGGAAACATCGTAAACGGCGATTACTCGGGCGCGGCCTATGCCGTCAGTTGTTTCCTGTTTGAGTATCCCTCGACGAAAGTGGAGGTGCTTCAGTACCCGCTGACCGCGGATTCGCAGGACGACGTGGTGCGCAGCCTGATGAAGGAGGTCGAAGCGCGCCCCTGGGTCAAGGGCGTTGAGCTGCTGGTGACAATCCGCGGCATGTCCATGACCGGACTGTGTGAAAAGCTGTCCGGGCTGCCCGAGGGAGTCCATATCTTCGGCGGAGGCGCACTGTCCGGAGATCTGGACAGCAACGATGCGTTCGTGTTCTCGGACAAAGGTGAATACATGGAAAAGGGCATTGTCTTTGTCCTGTACGGGGGAGATGAGCTCTACCTGGACACCCGCTTTGTCACGGGCTGGAAGCCGCTGGGGGCCTACTTCAAGGTGACGGCTGCCGAGGGCTGCATTCTCAAGGAAATCAACCATCTGCCCGCCTATGAGACCTACCGGAAGTATCTCCACATCCCGAATGACGCGCATTTCTTTGCCAACACAAGGGAATTTCCGTTTTTCTATCACATGAACGGAATCGACATCCTGCGCGCACCGATTGAAAGCCACCCGGACGGTTCGCTTACGATGACCTCGGACATGCCGGTCAACGTGTCGGCGCGGCTGGCGTACGGCGACCCGCGCACGATTCTTGATTCCGCGTGGCAGGAGGGGAACGCGCTGCTTTCGTTTTCCCCGGAGAGCATTCTGGTGTTCTCCTGCGCGGGACGGCGGACGTTCTGGGGCAACCAGGAAATCGGAAAGGAGACGGAGCCTTACCAGATTGTCGCACCCACCGCGGGCTTTTATACCTCGGGCGAATTCCTCAGAACCGGAACGCACGTCAACCAGCACAACGAGACCCAGGTCATCGTCTCCATGCGGGAAGGCGACCCGAAGCAGCAGGACGAGAAGCGCCTTGCCGTAAAGACGCGCGTGCAGGAGGGCAAGGTGTCCATGATACGCCGCATGGCGACCTTCATCAAGGTGACCACGGAGGAGCTGGAAGAGACCAACCGGAAGCTGCAGGAGGCCAACGCCCTGCTCAGTGAACTGGCGGTGGTCGATTCGCTCACCCACGTCGGCAACAAGAACGCCTACTTTGAAACGGTGAAGACCCTGGAGGAGGCGATGGAGACGCACACGGCGCGCTTTTCCGTGGCTGTCTTCGACCTGAACGGTCTGAAAATCATCAATGACACCTATGGACACGAGGCGGGAGACACGGCGATTTGCGAATCGGCGCGTCTGCTGATTCAGGTGTTCGGCGTCAAGAATATGTACCGCATCGGCGGCGACGAGTTTATCGCCGTGCTGCCGGAGAAGACCGAGCAGGACATGCAGGCGCTGTTTGCGGAACTGGACCGGCAATTTGACGAGAGAAACAGAACCTGCACGGGGCTCTCCATCGGTCTTTCCAAGGGCTTTTCGGTCTGCGGCGCGGAGGAGAGCGACTACAAGGTGGTGTTCCGCCGCGCGGACGAGGCGATGTATCAGGACAAGGCGGAGTACTACAAGACACACAAAAGACGCTGAGCGCGCGTCAGAATTTCCGTGAAAGGCGTTTCGTCCCTTGCTTAGGACGGGGAGGGTAGAGCAGTGACCTTTTATACCGGTGCCACGATACTCATTGAGCTGATGATGCTGACCATGCTGCTGCACGTGCTTCATTACTCGGGCTTCACAAAACAGCAGAAAATCTGGTTTTCCCTCACCTTCGTGTCCATCATCATCTGCTCGCTTGCTGAATATGCCGTGCACTGCGGTGTCTACGACAAGGTGTTTGACGTTCCGCTGACCGTTCTCACGGCAATTCAGTTTTCGCTTTCTCCCTGCCTGGCGGTGTTTTTTTCCGGGGCACTCGGGTTGCATCGTCAGGCAAAAAGGGCGCTTTGCGTGTTTGCGCTGAACGCCGTGGTTGAATGCGTCAGCGCCCCGTTTGGGCTGGTTTTCCTTTTCAACGAAACGGGCTATGTCCGCGGTCCATTCTTTATTGTGTATGAGCTCTGTTATTTTCTGGCGTTTCTCTACCTGATTGTCAGCATGGTCTTCGTCGGGCGGCAGTTCCGGCACAGGGACGCCACCACCATTGTCATGATTGTGGTTCTGCTCTTGATGGGCATCGTGCCGATGACGCTGTATAAAATTCAAATCGCCTACTTCAGCATCGGGCTGTGTGCGACCTTGTGCTATATCTATTACAACGACCTGGTGCAGGAGGACAACCGGGAGGAACTGATTGCCAATCAGAAGCGGATGTCGCGCATGCAGGAACACACCATTTCCGGACTGGCAAACCTGATTGAAAGCCGCGACACCGATACCGGCGAGCACGTTGCCCGCACCAGCCGCTATGTGAAGCTGATTGCGGAGCGCGCCATGCGGGACGGCGTCTATGCCGACCAGATTGACGAGCATTTTATCTCGCTGCTCTACATGCTTGCGCCGATGCACGACGTGGGGAAAATCGTGGTCCCCGACCAGATTCTGAAAAAACCCGGCAGACTGACGCCGGAGGAATACGAGCAGATGAAACAGCACGCATCCGCCGGCGGGGCAGTGGTGCGGCAGATGCTCAGCGGGCTTGCCGATGAGGAGTACATTCGCTTTGCATCCGATATTGCGACTTGTCACCATGAAAAATGGGACGGCACGGGGTACCCCATGGGCCTGAAGGGAGAGGGCATTCCCCTCTGCGCCAGAATTATGGCAATTGCAGACGTGTATGACGCGCTGATTTCAAAACGTTGCTATAAGGAGCCGATGTCCGTCGAGCAGGCGCTTGAGATTATCCGGACGGACGCGGGCACGCACTTTGACCCGAAGCTTGCCGGGGTGTTTCTCAAATGCATCTCCGAGAACGCGGCGTAACAGAACAAAACGGCAGTCCTGCGGCAATGACCACAGGACCGCCTTTTTTTCTGGTGCGGAG